>NZ_JBALOP010000010.1:49913-91338 GCF_036962685.1 Bacillus sp. JJ1566
ATTTTTGAAAAATAAAAGGCACCCCTTTAAACGGCCGCCTTTCGCTAGTTTCATTTATAATACCCTTTTACCATCTCATCCATTACCCAGTTTGTTCGTGCGCCGGACTCCCCATTGCTTGGGCATGCTCCGCTTTTACCCGTCAATTCAGCTACAATGGTCTCAACAAGTGGTTGGTGAACATGCTGTGGGCGTTCAAAGCTCCACTCTTCTATTCCTTTTTCGGTTGTTAACACGATTGGCTCATTCCCGAAAGTAGAGAATGTGATTTTTCCTTTGCTGCCGACGATTTCATTTATGTCTTCATTTTGAAACGCGGTAAAACACCAATTTCCAACACCATGGATTCCAGATTCAAATAAATAGGTACCCGTTACAATATCCTCCGCTTCGTAAAGTCCACCATGATTTGAAGCAAAACCACGAACTTCCTTAATTGGCCCTAACAAGAAGTCTAAAATATCAAGAGTATGGCTTGCTAAATCAAAGAACAATCCTCCACCTGAAATTTTAGGTTGTACTCGCCACGGAAGGTTAGTAGGATCCTCTGATGCTTTTCGATATTGTGTGGTTGAAACAAATCTTACTTCTCCTACTGCTCCATTTTCTAACAACTCTTTTATCTTCAAAAATCTTTGTTGTGCTCTACGATAGTATGCGACATATAAAGGTACATTTGCCTCTTTACAAGCCTTAATCATTTCTAAGCATTCTTCATAATTTCGAGCCATTGGTTTTTCAACATAAACTGGCTTGCCAGCCTGTGCAGCCTTCAGTGTGTATTCCTTATGAGATCCTGGCGGTGTCGCGATATAGATGGCATCCACCTCCGGGTCCTGGATAAGCTCGTCCGCATTGTCATACCATTTCGGAACATGATGTCTCTTAGCATAATCTTTTGCCAATTCACCTGTTCTTCGCATCACCGCATTCAACTCGGAATTCGTGATTTTCTGAAAGGCCGGACCACTCTTCACTTCTGTCACATTCCCACAACCAATAATCCCCCAACGAACCTTTTTATATGCCATAACCGAACTCCCCTATTAAAAAAACTTTATTTAAAGTATACCTCAAAAAGTTCAGCTAGCACAAAAGGTCATTCAACAAGTAACTATGTCCTGGATTAACTGGCAGTAAGACCCCCACTGAATGAAGTTTCACTTTATCCAATGACCTGATTTTTTTATTTGACGTTAAACCGCTGGGTGATTTCTGATAGTGATTTTGACAGGTTATGCAGTCTTTTTCCAACTCCATTTGTATTTTCCATTTGCTCGATTTGACTTTCACTAAAGGCTAACATTTCTTCAGCGCTCGCTAATGTCTCCTGTGACACAGATGAGAATTGAGTAACGGATTGCTGTAGTTCTGGTACAATACTCTCTAACCCAGTTAATTCATCCTGCATGACTTCAATATTTCCGCTTACTTCATAAATCCCTCGCATTAACTCATTAATGGAGATTTTTGATTCATTCGCCAATTGGAGATTGGAACTAATTTGGATTAGCATTTGGTCAAATTCCTTTGAAGCCAATAGTGTAATAGACTCCATTTTTGTTATCGCATCTGTAATTTCATCAGTAGCTTTCGTTGACTGCTCCGCAAGCTTCTGAACCTCTTGTGCAACGACAGCAAATCCTTTTCCAGCTTCACCAGCGCGTGCTGCTTCAATCGTTGCATTTAAGGCTAATAGTTTTGTTTGTTTTGCGATTTCCGTTACTAATTCCACAAGTGATGTAATCTCAAGTGAATAATCTTTAACTTCTCTAATTGTTTTTGTGAGACGATTGAAGTCACTTTCAAATGATTGGATTGTTGAAATCAATTGTCCTATATTTTTCTCACCACTACCAGCTGATAGGTTCATATTCTTTGAACTTTTGATAACAGTTTCCATGTTTGCCATAATATCTACTATCCGATTTGACATTGTCTTAAAGCCCAGGACACTCTCCTCAGAACTACTTGCAGTATGCTCTGCACCTTGTCTAACGGTATCAATCGCTGAGATTAATTGATGACTTGATTCAAGAGCATCACTAGATGAAACATTTAATTCATTACCCGTTGTTTCCAATTCTTTCGTTGACGTCTTCAATTCATTTAACATACTTCTCATTTGATCAATCATTGCATTATAGCTCTTATGCAATGATGTAATTTCAGGAATCGTTGTTCGTATATCGACTGAGTGCTTGAGATTCCCTTCCCTTACTTCTTTCATCGTATTTCGTAAGGCACTTAATGGCTTTACAATGGTTCGCACTAATAGGATAATCACAACAGTCATCACAATGATACTGACAGCAATCACAAGTAATGTAAAATACGCCATTTGGTCGATTGGACCTGTATAGGATTTCGTCGGGATGAGGATTCCATAAATTCCATCTATCGCCTTATTCCATTGGAACGAGATTGTGTAATCATCGCCATTAATCCTCTCATGAATGACACCTTTCTTGCGATCAACTAGTTCTGTAATTGTTTTTTCTGAAATACCCGGAATTGCATCTTTACTCACCTTGAAGGGAACTACTTCTGATTTTCGAATATAGAAAAATTCTGCCTGTATCCCGTCTCCCTTAAGCTTCTCTTGCTGCATTCGAACATTACCGTCTATCTGCTGCATAAAATAATCGTCTTGACCTACATAAACAAATTTTAAGCTTTCTGCAATATATCCCATTAACTCTGCTTCACGTACTAATCGATGTTCAATTGTTTCAATTGTCATATTTTTTGCTTGTATGTACGAGACTGTTCCAACTGTCACAACAGAAATCACGAGTAATGAAACAAACAGGATAAATAATCGGGCACTTAAATTAACTCTTTGTAAAAATCTATGCAAGAACCGTTCTCTACCATTCTTCTCTTTATCTAGCATTTTCACTTTACGCAACTTTTTTCCCAAGTGTAGAACCCCCAACTCCATGTCTTTTTACCTATATAACTAAAATTATAAACAAGCATTGTAAATTCCCTGTAAAGATTATGTAAAGGGATTATATTTCGATTCCGTACCTTTCTTTCATTGGTCGAAAAATATACTATTTATTTCACTACTATCTGAATTATTTGATACTATTATTTTATAAACAAGGAGGGATTACAGTGGTATTGGATTTGGTAAATGTTACACTTCGGCGTGACAATGCGCTTATTTTGGAGAATATTAATTGGCAAATTGAAGAAGGAGAGCATTGGGTTCTATACGGACTGAATGGTTCTGGCAAAACTGCGTTATTAGACTTAATCAATGCCTATCATTTCCCTACAAGCGGAGATGCTACCGTTCTGGGGTTTAAATTTGGAAAGATGTATCTCGGTGAGGAGCTTCGAAAGAATCTTGGCTTTGTATCCTCTTCCTTACAGGAAAAGTTCTACCCAACAGATAACGCGTTCGAGGTCGTCTTAAGTGGAGCTTTTGCTTCTATCGGTTTGTATGAAACCCCTACAGACGGGATGCGAGAAAGAGCAATTGAATTACTCGAGGAGCTTGGGTGTATTGGTTATGCTAATCGCGATTATGCAACCCTATCCCAAGGTGAAAAACAAAGGGTGTTGATTGCACGTGCATTAATGGCAGATCCGTCAATTCTTATTTTGGATGAACCTACAAATGGTTTAGATTTTATCGCAAGAGAGCAATTATTAGATTCTATCGAAAAACTTGCCATTAAAGAGGAATCGCCAACGATAATATATGTTACCCATCATGTTGAAGAAATTCTTCCCGTGTTTACGAAAACATTGCTTTTAAAAAGTGGCGAAGTATTTGCTTCAGGACAAACCAATCAAATCATTACTAGTGAAATTCTTTCAACCTTTTTCAATCTCCCAGTACATGTTCATTGGGAAAATGACCGTCCTTATCTTTTAAAAGGAAACTAAAAAATAGCCAGCCCCATGCCAAAAAAAGGGCTGGCTTTATTCTATTCCCCTGTAATCAACTTTGAATCACCTGATAGTGGAGAAAATCTTGCATTAAAGAATCGCAGTGTTGGAGGTTCGTAATCCATACGTAGCCCGCTAATCTGATCTCTTTTTTCATAGAGTGCCATCACCGAATCTGCAACAACATCCATATGATTATTCGTATACACTCTTCTTGGGATTGTTAAACGAACTAGCTCTAGCTTTGGTTTATTATGATCGCCTGTTTCTTTATTTCTGCCTGCCGAGACAATCCCTCTCTCCATCGCTCTAACACCAGAATCTAAATAAAGTGCGGCTGCTAATGCTTGTGCCGGAAACTCCTCTTGGGCCAAATGTGATAAAAATTGCCTTGCATCCAAATAGACAGCATGACCCCCAATTGGTTGAACAACTGGAATTCCAGCTTCAATCAACTGCTGCCCAAGATAACGGACCTGTTGGATGCGGTGCTGGATATAATGATCATCAATCGATTCATAGATTCCTTGTGCCATTGCTTCCATATCCCGTCCTGCCATTCCTCCGTAGGACGGCATTCCTTCATATACGACCACCAGTTCACGTGACCTCGCGTAGAGTTCTTCATCATTCATCGCAAGGAACCCGCCAATATTTACTAAGCAATCCTTTTTTCCGCTCATTGTACAGCCATCTGAATAGGAAAGCATCTCTTTTAAAATATCCTTTATCCGATGATTTTCATAACCCGCTTCTCGTTCCTTGATAAAATACGCGTTCTCTACACATCTTGTTGCATCAAACATGACATCAATCCCATGATTTCTACATAGGTTATAAACCTCTCTCATGTTCTCCATGCTAACCGGCTGGCCACCCGCCATATTGACCGTCACTGCTACACAAACATATGGAATCCGCTCTGCACCGACTTCCTGAATAATTGCCTGCAATTTAGATAGATCTACATTCCCTTTAAAAGGATGCTCCGTCGTTGAATTATGCGCTTCATCAATGATGATATCAACAAATCTCGCCCCATTTAACTCCTGATGAGCACGGGTTGTTGTAAAATACATATTCCCTGGCACTACATCACCTGGTTTTATTTTGAGCTGAGATAAAATATTTTCCGCTCCTCGTCCCTGATGTGTTGGCAAAACATACTTATACCCATATATCTCCCTTACTGCCTGCTCAAGCCTTTTCCAGCTTTTACTCCCCGCATAAGCCTCATCTCCAACCATTAATGCGCTCCATTGGCGGTCGCTCATTGCACTTGTCCCGCTATCTGTTAGGAGATCGATATAGACATCCCGCGAATCGATCAAAAAAGTATTATAACCTGCTCGCTCCAATGCTTCTTTTCTTTCTTCATACGTTAGCATTGCTAATGGTTCTACTGCCTTAATTTTAAATGGTTCTGCTGTTCTTCTTTTCACCTGAACCCCTCCACATTTTTAGAAAATTCAATCTATCTATAATGTAAAATATGTTCGGTGTGCTTCTCAAGAATCTCCATTGCACGATAAACGCTTTAAACCAATAAAAAACGCCCTTCCGAAATCATCAGAAAGGCATACCAAAATGGTATTGAAATATGGTTTCAAAACAGTCTGTTTCATTTTGCAACATCCATTTCAAACAAACGTTTGTTTAGCGTCCTAAGTCAATCGTATCAAGCACTTTAAAATTCAATCAAACGTTTGTTTAAACGAGTTTCGGCAACAAGTTTTTTTACTGTTATATATGTAAAAGTAGCAATTTTATTATACTAATCTATTTTTTCTCCAGAGCAAGCTTGCGAATGACCTCTTCATGTTGGGGATAATCTTTTAGTAATTCCTTCTGAGTAAATAATTCAAAATCCTCGAATTCAAATCCCGGTGAAACCATACAGCCAACAAGTGAAAATGTATTTTCCTCTTTAACCGAGGATCCGAATACCGAATTTTTAGGTACGAGAACTTGAGGAACCTCTCCTTTATCAAGGTTTAACCCAAGCTGTACTTCCTTGTATTCTCCTGATTCATCAATAATGTGGACCGTTAATGAGCTGCCACCATGGTAATACCAGAGCTCGTCTGATTTTATTCGATGTAAATGGGAGATATCCTCAGATCCCAGCAAAAAATAGATACTCGTATATAATTTTCTTTGTGTATCCTGCTCTGTATCAATCATCACATCTGAAGCAAAAGTTTGCTTATAAAATCCACCTTCTGGATGTGGCTCAAGTCCGAGATGTGATATGTAAAACTGTGCGTCTTTTTCGTTCATGTTTAAAACTCCTTCCGTAAATACTAAATAATAGTGTAACCTAACTTCTACAAGAACCTGTATGTTTTTATAATTGTCGGTTCCCCAGGTTGATGAAGGACTGATTTAGAGGAAATCGTAGTCAGCTGGGTCTTCATAGCCTGGATGAAGACTCTTCACTCTAATATCCGGTCGCGTTCGGGTCTTCATAAACCCGATGAAGTTCTAGATATTTCAATAATGGCTCCATCCGACAGAAAACCTTTCGGACAGCCCACAGTTTTACACCTCAACCTATGTGCCCACACCAACTTTTATTGCTTTTTCGTAGACTGCAGCTGCTACCGCTAAGTCAAAATAAGCGATTCCTACGGATTTAAAAAATGTAATTTCCTCATCATTTTCTCGGCCAGAAATTTTCCCGGTCACAAGCTCACCCAATTCCCCATGTAGATCATCAAAGCTCCAGATGCCTTTATTAGCAGGAATAATGAAGTCACCCGCTTCTTCTTTTACCCCTTCAACCGTATCCGCAACGATCTTTGAACACTTTAGAATCGTTTCTTCATCGACCTCTTGCATCTGCGGAAGATAAGAACCAACCCCGTTAATATGTGTTCCCGGCTGTAAGGCTTGCCCTGAAAAAACAGGTGATTCAGAGCGTGTTGCACATATGACGACATCGGCTTTTGAAACAGCCTCATCTGGGTCATCCATGATTGTGATTAATCCAGTGAATCTTGGGCTTCGTTTTGAAATTCGTTTTTCAAAAGCTGAAGCCTTTTCTCTCGTACGGTTATAAAGCATAATCTCTTTTATTTCACGCACTTCTAAAACCGCCTCAAGCTGTTCCTCCGCCATTGCGCCAGTCCCAATTACCGCAACAGTGGATGCATCTTTTTTCGCCAAATGTTTTGTTGCAATCCCACTGACCGCACCGGTCCGCAATCTAGTTAAATAAGAGGCATTTATACACGCGAGGTGCTCTCCATTGTCCGTATCACTTAGTAAAATCACACCTTGTGTTGTCTTCTTTCCCACGGATGGATTTTGCGGAAAAATGGTTACGACCTTCACAGCGGATTTTCCAACCGACTCCATTGCGCTTGGCATATATAGAGCGGATGCTTCCCTCTCTGGAAATCCAAGAACGGTTCGATGAGGATTTAATACTTTCCCCTCTTCAAAGGCAGTCAGTGCTTCCTCCAAATCCTTGATTGCATCTGACATTGAATATAAGGAACGAATTTGAGATTCTGATAAAATAAGCACAGTATCCCCTCTTTCTTTTCTCTATCATACCATTAAAAAGAACCGCTGTTTCGCGGTCCCCTTTAGCAACTTACGCTATTTCCTCACTATCCAAATCTTCATTTTTTCGATCGCGAACGGCTGCTACAGCAATGAGTGAAATCACGGATGTTAAAATAATGTATAATGCAACAGGCACATAGGAGTCGTTAAATGCAGCAAGTAATGCAGTCGCGACAAGCGGCGCTGTTCCACCAGCAACAGCTGCCCCGATCTGATATCCTAATGTAATCCCTGTGTAGCGGACATTTGATTTAAATATCTCCGAAAACATTGTTCCAAGTACGGCAGTAATTGGTGCCCAAATGATTCCAAGTCCTAAAATCGTTGCAATCACAAGTAATGCAACAGATTTTTGATGGAGTAGCCAAAAATAAGGAAATGCATATAGCATCATTAAAATGGTACCACCGACATAAAGCTTTTTACGACCAACTTTATCAGATAAATTCCCCATAATTGGGATTAAAATGGTGGTTACAATGGTTGCAATTGTGACTGCATTTAATGTTTCTGTCCGAGAAAAGCCAAGTTGCGTTGTCGCATATGAAACGATAAAAGTACCAAAAATATAGAATGGAGCTGTTTCAACAACCTTTGCTCCGATTGTGATAAGAACCTCTTTCCAGTGTGTGCGCATCGTTTCAAAAAATGGAATCTTAGCAACCTGCCCCTTCTTTTGGACCTTTTTAAAGGAAGGCGTTTCTTCAATTCCTTTTCGAATCCATAACCCGAATACGACCAGCAATGCGCTAAGAACAAATGGAACACGCCACCCCCATGACATGAAGGCTTCATCTGGTAATAACGTCATTAAAGATAATGCCAAAGTTCCGAGCAATAATCCGATTGTGACACCCATTTGTGGGACACTCCCAAAGAACCCCCTTTTTTCTTTCGGTGCATATTCGACCGCAAGCAAAAGGGCTCCACCCCACTCACCGCCTAATCCAATCCCTTGAATAAGACGCAATAAAATGAGTAAAATCGGTGCAACTACTCCAATTTGGTTATATGTAGGAAGAAACCCCATAAGGACAGTCGCCCCTCCCATAAGTGAGAGTGTTAGCACCAATGTTTTCTTTCTTCCAATTTTATCGCCAATATGACTAAAAATGACTCCGCCAAGTGGTCGGATGAAAAATGACAGTGCGAATGAAGCATAGGCCAGCATTAACCCTACAGTGGGATCTTCGCTATGAAAGAATGCTGTATTAAAAACAAGTGCCGCAACTGTCCCATACAAAAAGTAATCGAACCACTCAATCGAACTACCTACAAGGCTTGCAATGAGAACTTTCTTCTCGACCTTTGTTTGCATCGTGTTTCCCCCTTATAAAATATGAGCATTCCAATATTTGAACATATTCCATAAAAAGGACAGCTATTCAATTTTTACAAATATCGGGAATTAAGTACTACTTCCGCGTTTTTCGAAATAAAACGAAATACATACAAAACACATGTATGCAAAAACTAGAGAGGAAAGATTCTGAAAGGAGAATGTATATGGGTCGTGGAAAAAGCTTTAACCATAAAGAAAAAGGCCATCCAGGAAATTTTCCAAAGAACAGCATAGCCGAGGAAAAAGACCATAGTCGCCAATTTGAACAAATGGAAGGCATTGTCTCCCATGAAGCTTTTAAAAACCGAGTAAAAGAAGATGAAATGCCTTAAGAAAACAAAAAGGATCAAAACAATGAGTCTTGATCCTTTTTACTTTTAACCTAGAACCTTCTCAATTCGTTCGATTGCCCAATCTAGCTCTTCTTTCGTCACAATTAAAGGTGGAGCAAATCGGATAACCGTGTCATGCGTTTCTTTACAAAGCAATCCTTCTTGCTTCAACGCCTCACAATATGGACGAGCGACCTCTGTTAGTTCAACTCCGATAAACAAACCGCGACCTCGAACTTCTTTAATCTTTGGATTTTTTATCTCTTTTAATCGATCTAGAAAATAGTCACCCAGTTCAAGAGAACGTTGAGCTAGGTTTTCCTCAATCAACACATTCATTGATGCAATGGATACTGCGCAAGCCATTGGATTACCACCAAATGTTGAGCCATGCGAACCTGGATTAAACACACCCAACACATCTTTATTTGCCACTACACAGGATATCGGGAACACTCCGCCACCAAGAGCTTTACCTAATATATACATATCAGGCTCAACTTCATCCCACTCACACGCAAACATCTTCCCGGAACGGCAAAGCCCAGCTTGAATTTCATCTGCAATAAAAAGAACATCATTTTGTTGACATGTCTCATAAGCTTGTTTTAGGAAACCTTCTGGCGGAATCAGTATTCCAGCCTCTCCTTGAATCGGTTCAATTAGAAATGCTGCTGTATTTTCAGTGATTGCATTTTTTAGCGCATCAATGTCACCATAAGGAATAAGCTTTATTCCAGGAAGCATTGGACCAAAACCACGCTTATACTCCTCTTCAGAAGATAATGATACCGCGGTCATTGTGCGACCATGGAAGTTTCCAATACAAGCGATAATTTCAGCCTGATTATCCTGAACTCCTTTTACATCATATGCCCATCTGCGCGCCGCCTTAATAGCCGTTTCAACTGCTTCTGCCCCCGTATTCATCGGAAGAGCCATCTCTTTATTTGTTATTTTACAAATTAATTCATACCAAGGCCCAAGCTGGTCATTATGAAATGCGCGTGATGTTAAGGTTACGCGGTCCGCTTGATCTTTTAAGGCTTGAATAATTTTAGGATGGCGGTGTCCCTGGTTAACTGCTGAATACGCACTTAACATATCCATGTACTTATTGCCTTCTGGGTCTTCAACCCACACACCATCCGCCTTTGAAATCACAATCGGTAGTGGGTGATAGTTATTTGCACCAAATTTTTCCGTTTGTTCAATGATTGTTTTTGAATCTGTTTTAAGTTGAGTCATTATTTCATCCTCCTGTTTCCATTTGGCATATTAATTCCACTTAAGAATTGCTTCCTGCCTATTATGTTATGCAAGAATCATGCCAAAATCTTTGTATAGGAATTCATTTTTCTTCTTAAAGGCGTATTATATTAGGGTTTTTTCTTTAAAATATATATTTTATAAAGGAATTCAACCTATACTATTTCCACTTGATAAAAGAGAATGCAAAAATTATTTGCATTTAATGATATCAACCCCCTATTTATGCAAAAAATACTTTCGATTCTCTATAAAAAGCGCAAAATTTATATGCACTTTCTTTTACTTTCCTTATAATAGAAATTAAGTAAAGGTGGCGATAACATGAAACAGGTTGAGCTATTAAAAAATAAGGCAACTGAACAATTAGTAAATGAAGTTGATGTTGGCATACATGTTGTAGACGTAAACGGTGCAACCATTATCTACAATCAAAAAATGGCTCAAATCGAGGGTATGAATCAACATGATGTTCTGAATAAAAGGCTTGATGATGTATTTTCATTCCATAAAAATGAGGATAGTACGTTGCTTCAGTCTCTAAAAAATGGGGAGCCAATCAAAAATGCGAAACAAACATATTACAATAATCGCGGGCAGGAAATCACTACCATTAATAGCACAATTCCGATTATGGATGGACGCAAGCAAATTGGAGCGATGGAAATCGCTCGTGATGTTACAAAACTAGAGAAACTACTTCGAGAAAATATGAACCGGAAAAGTGATACAAATTATACCTTTGATAGCATCATCGGGAGCAGCCCTGCCATTTCAGAGGTAATTGAGGCAAGCAAACGAGCTACCCGGACAAACTCCTCTGTTCTCGTTATTGGAGACACTGGCACAGGAAAAGAACTTTTCGCCCAAAGTATTCACAATGGAAGCAGTAGGTCATCTGCTCCCTTTATATCTCAAAATTGTGCTGCTTTGCCCGACAATTTAATCGAGGGCCTCCTTTTTGGTACAAAAAAAGGTGCTTTCACAGGAGCCATTGACCGCCCCGGCTTATTTGAGCAAGCAGAAGGTGGCACTTTGCTTTTAGATGAGATTAATTCATTGAATCCTGCATTACAAGCAAAGCTGTTGCGTGTCATCCAAGAAAAAACAGTCCGACGTGTTGGTGACACTAAGGATAAAAAAGTGGACGTCCGAATCCTTGCAACGATGAACGAGGACCCTATTGATGCCATCTCAGATGGACGACTTCGCAAGGACTTATATTACAGACTCAGTGTTGTAACACTTTTTATCCCACCATTACGGAATCGCAAGGAAGACATCCGTGAACTTGCGTACTTTTTTTTGGAAAAGTATGATCATTTATTTGGATTGAATGTAACGAAGATTGATGATCAAGTCTTACAGATTCTGATCCAATATGACTGGCCAGGAAATGTTCGGGAGCTAGAGCATATCATTGAGGGCGCACTGAATGTTATTACGTATGAGGATACCATTTCCTATAATCACCTTCCCATGCATTTTCGAAAAAAGACACATACAAAACCGGAGGCTGCAAAATCAGCAAACCCACAAATCACTGAAATAACAGATGTTCAGCCGTTAGACAAATACATGGAGGAAGCAGAAACCTTCTACTTAAAACAAGTACTACAACAATTTAATTTTAATATCACAAAAACTGCCAAGGCACTTGATATGAGCCGCCAAAACCTCCAATATCGCTTAAAAAAGTATGGAATTAAAAGGAACCATAGGGACGCTTCTACTGGTCCCATTTAGCTGATTTTCTACAAACACTATCAAATTCTCACACATAAATACAATTATTGCTCGGGAAATGAGTAGAAATTAGTCGATTAAAGAAATGATAGATGTTTGTAGCTCAAATATGTTTATAAAGGCTGGTGTCATTGATGAAACAATATGTGTGGTATGCAAGCTATGGATCGAACATAAATCGGGACCGATTTCTTTGTTATATAAAGGGTGGTAGACCTAAGGGTTCAAATGAAACTGAGGTTGGGTGTAAAGACCCTTCATCTCCAATTGACGAAGGAACGTTTACAATTTCTTACCCTTTATATTTTGCGAAAGAAGCCGGAAGATGGGGTTCAAAGGGTGTAGCCTTTATAAGTGCAAGCAAAAATGATAACGCAGTTACCTATAGTAAAAAGTATTTAATCACGTCCGAACAGTTTTTAGATGTGTTAAAGCAGGAGAACAGTGGGATCCAGTTTAATATTGATTTAGAAAAAGTTAAGGAATCCGGCTCAATGGTTTTTCGTAAAAAGGCATGGTATGGAAGAATCCTGTATCTTGGTGATGACAACGGCTATCCGATTTATACGTTTACGGCCCCTTGGGATATGGATGACATCACTTTTAATAAACCTTCCCATGAATATTTGGAGACAATTATTTCGGGGCTAAAAGAATATTATTCGAAGGATGAAATTTATCACTATCTAAAAAACAAACCGGGTATAAAAGGATTGTATACAGCGGAGGAGTTCGGTGGTGTAATGTAGTCCAAATTGGTTCAATCAAATGTTTGTTTGAATTTTAACCTTACGACCTCAACATCTCTACAGTTCAAACAGTCGTTTGTTTGGAAATCCAAGCATCCTTCCAAATTCCCTTACATTTCAATCAAACGTTTGTGTGAACTTAACACTACAGCCCCAATAGTTTGACAGTCCAAATAATCGTTTGTTTAAAAAACGGAGTACCCACTTTTAATATGGATACTCCGTTTATTTTTATGCTAGAGAGTTTTCAATTGCCTGTTCGAAAGCAGAAATGATGTCTTCGGAATGTTCGATTCCAACAGAGATACGAACAAGCTCGTTGGTAATCCCTAATGCTTCCTGTGCTTCAGGCGGAAGTGCACGGTGCGAAGTCTTTAATGGATGTGATACTGTCGTTTCCACTCCAGCTAATGTCGGAACAAGCTTCACCCAGCCGAGGGATTTGAAAAATTGGCTTACATCGACGGTTTTTGCAAGCTCCACAGATACCATTGCCCCAAATCCTGTAGCTTCTTCTTCAAATGGATAATACACTCTCGTAATATTTGGATTGTTTCGGAAAGCCTCTGCAAGCTTACGTGCATTTGCGGATTGCACCTGCATTCGGACTGCTAATGTTTTCAAGCCTCGGGTCGTTAACCACGCTTCAAACGGGCTCACATTTGCACCGAGATTAACAACCTTTGCACGTGCTTTTGCAACTAAATCCTCTCTTCCCACTACAACACCAGCCGTAACATCACTATGTCCACCAATGTATTTAGTCGCGCTATGTACGACTAGTTCTACACCAAGCTCATATGGGTTGCAATGCAAAGGTGTAGCAAATGTATTGTCTACTACTGTGATTAAATCTTTTCGTTTCGCAAGTTCCACAACTGCTGAAAGGTTTTCTACCCGTAGCAATGGATTCGTAATGGACTCCGTATAGAGTAATTTTGTATTAGACTGAATCGCGTTCTCTACCTGTTCAAGATCTGCAAAAGAAACAAAGCTTGTTTCAATACCGAGCTGTTTAAGCTCTTCGTATAAAAGATGGAAGCTTCCACCATACACATCATCAGCCGCAACAATATGGTCTCCGCTCTTTACAACAGAAAGTATCGCAGCAAAAATGGCAGATAGCCCTGAAGACGTCGCAATACCTGCTGGTGCACCTTCGATTGCTGCTACCATTTGGCCAAGCTCATCTGGATTTGGATTTCCAGTACGTGTATATAAATAATTTCCTTCACCTTGGAAGTAACCCTCTAAATCTTCAAGGTTATCAAAGGTGAAAGCAGATGTTTGATAAATAGGTGTAACTTTGCTTCGAATTGGTAGTTTGCCTTTTGCCACACTATGTATTAATTTTGTCTCAAACCGATTTGCCAATCTTTCCACCCTCTTTAAATTTGTATTGCTATTATTCTGAACTTTATTTTTTAGGATGTCAATTGAAATCCTTCAGATTCAAAACGTTGCAACCAACAAAAAAGAAGCCACAACACCTGCAGCTTCTTTCCTAGCGTTCCTTATAAACGGATTGGTCTGTAAAATTATTATAAACCAGATAGATCACGATACAAATTGCTGTTGTAATAAATCCCCAGCCTAAAGTGATTTGGTCGATTACGAGGTAATTATTACATAATTGATTATTTATATTGATATATAATACACCCATTCCTAAATACTTCACTGTGAAAAAGATGAACACAATGTTTTTTGCACGATCAGTTAGCTTCTTCCAGCTATCACGTAACGGTACACCCGCTAGGAAAGAGAGACTTAAAAATTTCCACACTTCCATGCTTGTCATATTTAATGTCTCGTCCATTGTTTTTGGTATTGTCCAATATACCATAATGACAATGAATAACAGGATTCCCGGTATCCCATCTTGATTCCATTTTTCAAAAAACTGTGGAAATTTTTGTTGAAACAGTTTTGCCATTAAAAATCCCGCAAATACAATTGATGGCATTTGCATATGCATATGGATGATCATAATAGACTCCAGGAGATTAGCAACTGGGGGTAGTGCTAATACGAATAATAGTCCTAGTCCAATCAAAAATTGTTTCATAGCCTATTCCCCCTTTTCATTGTCTAAGATGCTAATGACCTTTGTCGCCGCTTCATCGATTTCTCGATAATCCATGACATCCATCAATAAGCCATTTGGATCGACTAAATAAAAGGCTGAGTTATGTGCAAAGTTTCCTCTTCCATCCGGAATGACAATTACACCAAATTCATCAAGAAGGGTTTGTAATTCAGTTTCATTTGAAATCCTGGCCATTCTCCATGTTTCACCATCTGCTCCAAAGAAAGTGCGGTATTTACTTAGTGTTGAAGGGTCATCTCTAGATGGATCAAAGCTTATACTTAAAAAGACGATATCTTTTCCGATGTATTCCTGTGGGATTTGCTCATAAACCTGTGCCATATTCATTTCCAATTGTGGACAAACGGTTGTACAGGATGTGTATAGAAATGTAATAAAGATGTATTTATCTTGAAACTCAGAAATAGGATATGTTCGTCCCTCGCTATCTTCAAATGTTACATCTGGAAATGTTGGCTTTTCCTCTATTAATTGGTTGACTCTTGCTGTTTCTGCAGTAAATGCCTGAAATCCATCTGTTCCCGAATAGAACAGTACACATCCAAATAATAAAATTAAAATACAAGCGAATGTCTTCCGATTCTTTTGGATCACGAAGATCACATCCTATTTCTTTTATTTCTTTAATTATAGAAAGAGATAGCCGTTGTTTTGCTATCTCTTTCTATTGAAGAACTCTACTGCAGGATTACCATGTTTTGAATGGTGGTGATCCTGGAGGCGCGTTTACAATCATTTCGGTTAATGGTAATACATATGCCATTGCGATTACGAGAACCATTAGCACAACCCATAGTCCCCAACGTTCTGTCCATAATGGAGTTTTTGAAGCACTTTCTTCTACTTCAGCAATTGGGAATTCTGTTTCACCTTTTGGTGCAAAGAACATCATGTTAAATGCTGCGTATACTTGGATGATTACTGCTATTAATAATAATGTTGCTCCGATACCAACAACCATCATAAATGGTTCCCAGCCTGCTGCTTGAGCACTACCAAAGTAGTCTGAGAATGATGTTCTACGTGGTGAACCGTATAGACCAACCCAGTGCATTGAACCAGACATTAGAATCATACCAATTGTCCAAATGACGGTTTGAACAATACCAATTTTATTCATTGCTTTTGTCATTACACGACCTGAAAGACGTGGTATTAACCAGTAACTAATTCCGAAGAATGTCATTACGACTGACATACCTAGAGTTAAGTGGAAGTGTCCTACGACCCACATTGTGTTATGAACTACTTGGTTAAGTTGGTTTGTACTTTGTACAATACCACCTGCTCCTGCTGGGGCAAAAGCAGCCATTGCGATAAATGGAGATAGGAAGCGAACGTCACCCCATGGTAGCTTTTTAAGCCAACCTAATGCTCCTTTTCCACCTTTCTTTCTTCCAGTACGCTCAAATACTACAAACATTGCGTAAGCTGTCATCAATGATGGGAAACCAATCGCCAAACTCATAAATACGTGTAGGAATTTAACTGATAAACCAATTCCTGGGTCAATAATTTGGTGGTGGAATCCACCTGTGATGTTCATGATCACTAATGCAATAACAACAACACGAGTAAGTGTGTCACTAAAACGTCTGCCACCAATTATTTTTGGTATGATTACATACCATGCAGAGACGGCTGTTAAATACCAGATGTTAACTGCTGTGTGTCCGAATGCCCAGAATAGCGTTCGAGAAACCATTACGTTAATCGTGTCTACCCAACCTAATGTCCATGGTAGAATCAAGAATAGTACTTCAACTGCAACAAATGCCGTAGCTCCTACTAATAGAATGAATGCTCCTGTAGCAAAGAATGAAAGAATTGGAAGATGCTGTCCTTTATGGTTCTTTCTCCAGTTTGCTACTTGAATAAATGCTCCAGTTGATAAGAGCCAAATACCAACGACCACTAGTGCTAACCCGATGTAGAATACTGGGTGTGCAGCCATTGGTGGATAGAATGTGTACATAACAGATGCTTCGTTCATTAAGACTGGAATTACAACAAGTACGATACCAACAATCTTAGTCCAGAAACCAGTCCATGCTAATTTTCTTACCTTAGGTAGTAATCCACCTAAATCATGTGAAAGACCAGCGTAGAAATAACCAATCATAAAGAATGCTGACATAACAACTACTAATAGTAAACCGTGAGCTGTTAATACTTGATAATAATTAAGCCAACTTGGTAATTCTAGAAGACCTGCACGGTTTAATCCTTGTACTAATCCTAAAAGTCCACCTAATAATAATGCGATAAATGCTACTGATAAATAAGATTTTGAGATTTTTGCATCTTCTAGATTTACACCTAAAACCTTGTTTGCTTTTTCTTTTAAGGTCAGATCTGAATTATTTAATACTGTTGCCAATGGTCTCCCCTCCTTTATTTCACTGTAATTGTTGTAGCCATTAATTGGTGACCAGCACCGCAATATTCGTTACATAGAACTAGATACTCGCCTGGCTCATCAAAGGTTTGAGTAATTTTTTGAATATGTCCTGGCATTACCATTGCGTTTAAGTTTGTACCGGCAACTTGGAATCCGTGGACAACGTCTTTAGAAGTCATGATAAAGTGAACCTTTGAACCAGCAGGTACTTCAATTTTTCCTGGATTAAAACTAAAGATTTCTAAAGTCATGACAACTTCATATTCGTTTTCACCGATTTGATACACACCTGGCTTGTCAAATGGAGCTGTTTCGTCTACTTTTTGAGGATCAATTGTTTCCATATGACTTGGTGGTCCCATTTCTAATGCGAATGTTTGGTAGCCAGTTAGAAGCATAAATCCCATGATCATTCCGAAACTTATTGTAAGCCATATTTTTTCGTCAAGATGCATTTTCATTTTTTTCCCCTCCTAGAATCTAGCCATGTATAGGCCGTAAAGTACTATATACGTAAAAAGAATGACTGCTCCAACAACACCGACTGAAATCCAGGTTCCGATAAATGGTCCTTGATATTCCCCGTCTGTTTTTTTGTTTCGGTTAACTTTTGAAGCTCCCATCCAACTCAACCTCCTTATGTTCTTCTTACTTCCATCATAGTTAGGAACGATTCTCAATGTTGTGAACTGAATCACACATAAAGTGTAATTTTTGATACACCCATTAAAAAAAGGACGAGAAAATAGGCATTTTCCCCTCCTTTAAAACCCCCTATAAATGTGGCTAAACCTGCTCCACTACTGGATTTCAGATACTTTTCTTCCGTTTTAATTTTCGTTCAAAATCAAAAATGACAAATTGGTGAACAGACAGTTTTTTACATAAAAAAGCAGCCTCCATCCACTGGAAGCTGCCTACCCTAGCTGATAAACCATAAATCTCTCATATGTGTTTTTCTCAAACAACTCTGGAATAACAATCTCTTTCTTCATTTGAAATGGAGTGCTATTCTCCAAAAAGTAGGTGTAATCCGTTGATCCATAATAGAGGATAACCTCCATTTCACGAGGGTCCTTCTCGTATGAACGAAGAATATTGGCAATCGTATGCTTAAAAACCTGAATTGAAAAAGGATTAAAAAAGTAAAACCGATTATCGAGTGGATGGATTTCATAATCCTGTGCGGCACAATGATGTATTTCAATTTTTTCTTTGCGGATACCCACCCTTTTGGCATACCGTTCTTGGTTTTGAACGGCATCATGATACAAGCCCTTGTCTATCTCAACCCCAACAACGGTTGCCGAAAACAAATGATGAATATAAAAAAGGAGCCGTCCCTTTCCACAACCAAAATCAACTACTCGATCCGTTTCCTTCAGTTGATAATGTTCAAACAAAGCAGTTAGCCCTTCATATGGCGTCGGCTCATAGCGATAATAATGAACAGATGAACTAAATCCTTTTTGTCCTCCACTCGTTTTCACTTGTAAAAGCGCATCGAAATACTGATCATCCATTGGTTGTCTCCTAACAAAGGTGTTTTAAAATTTGATTCCACTTATGGCATATGTTAACTTCTCGGGATTGCGAATTAATTTGGTTTTCTTCTATTTCAAAGCATACCACATTTTTGATTTGTGATTTCTTTTATCAATATCCCGATTTGTCCATTGACAGCACCTAAATCAATTTTCAACATTTCATCCTTCCAGAACTTTTGAATGAGTCCAAAATTAAATGCATTAACTGGTTTGCACGTTCGTGTATTCCTGCTTTTAGGAGATTAGTGACATGATAAACTGTTTGCCATTCCGCATTTTCCTATTTTCAGGAAAACAGGGTGGTACATTAAACTATTTTACAGGTTCTCACTTTCCTATTTTAAGAAAATTGCTAGTGTTCTAGACTATTTTGGCAGTGCTCATTTGACTGCTCTGAAAACAAAAAACCCCGCCACATCAAAAAATGTAGCGAGGTTCAATTAGCCCTTAGCCAAAGTAATTCGGTAATGTGACAATGACCATTAATAGGAAGATAATCAAAATATAGTTGACGGAGTATAGGAAATTCCATCGGGCCCATTTCATATCATCCTTGACTGAGAAGCCTTTAATACTCAAAATTATCCATCCGATATTTAGCAATGTTGCAAGAACAACAAATGTCAATCCAAGGTCGCCTAAAAAGAAAGGCAATGGGAACAGACAGATAACCCAGAACAGAAAATGTCGCTTCGTTGCCTCAAAACCACGAACAACTGGGAGCATTGCGACTTCCGCAGCCTTATATTCGTCATACTTTCTCATCGCGATTGCATACGTATGCGGCATTTGGAACACAAATAATATCAAAAAGAGTACGATTGGAACGGTATGATGGATAGGTGCAACAGCTGCCCAACCCATTAATGGGGAAACGGCACCGGATACACTCCCAATCACAGTATTTATCGTAAATCTTCGTTTTGACCACATGGTGTATAGCACAACATAGGTAAACCAACCCACAAACGTAAAAAAGACGGCTTCATATGTCGTGAAAAATAGGAAAATGAATCCTAGAACTGTACAGATAATGCCTAAGGCTAACACTAAGTTCAAAGAAAAATGACCAGTTACTGTCGGTCGTTTTTTAGTCCGATCCATGACGGTATCGATATCAACATCGTACCAATTGTTAATAATTAAAGCGCCTGCCATGACAAGTGTGCTTCCAATCATTGTATATAAAAACAATCCCAAATTCGCCTGAAATGATGCACCCGTAAAGTAAATCGCTAACCAAAATCCTGAAAACACAGGTAGAACATTTGCTAGTAAAACTCCTGCCTTAAAAAGAGATCTAAGATCAGCTATGAGGGATGTTTTTTGTAGCTGTATTTCTATTTTCATT
Source organism: Bacillus sp. JJ1566 (assembly GCF_036962685.1). Lineage (NCBI taxonomy): Bacteria > Bacillati > Bacillota > Bacilli > Caryophanales > Bacillaceae > Bacillus > Bacillus sp. JJ1566. The sequence continues at coordinate 70,240 of NZ_JBALOP010000010.1, forward strand.
CGTTTCCTCTCTCCTGCCTTCTATTCAATCAAATACGCCTGGCGTATTTGCGCCCAGATTTTTTAGGCCCACACGAGGTGGATCCCAAAGACGTTTCCACAGGATGTGGCGTTCTTAGTCTTTGACCCTAAGCTCGAAAAGTTTCCTTTGAAAATCTGTGGCATCCGCCGGAGGCTTTAATTTTATTCAGCAAGGGATTGTACCTAGTTAATTTTTATTCCCTTATTTTCTTATCCTATCAATTATAGAAGTTGGTGACTTCCGCTGAATAAAGTTAGTAAAAATGCTTCAGATATACTATACCATTTTTATAGCACTTAGGATAAGAAAACCACTTTTTACCTACACCTATAGTAAATAACCTAGTCATTATTTACCAATAATATTTTTTGTATTAATTGAAACCTTCCTCCTTTTACATCGTATATAAAGTAGGAAGGTAAATTAGAAGAGAATTTCATGTTATTAGGTTATAATAGTAAAAATACAGATTCTAACTTATGGAGGTACACACTTATATGAAAAAGGTTTTATCGGCTTTAGTTGCACTTACTCTGATTCTTTCGCCACTTGGAAGCTATGTGTTCCAAGACCAAACAACCACTGTTGAGGCAAAAGGCTATAAATCAGGTAAAAGAGGGTTTAATAATAATATTGGAAACACTAATAAATCCAACTTCCAACAGCAGCAAAAGAAGAAGGATGAAAATAATGTTACAAACAAATCAACGGCTCCTACTAATCCTAAAGGTGGGTTCATGTCTGGCGGTTTAATGAAAGGTCTTATGCTTGGTGGACTTGCAGGATTCCTATTTGGTGGTCTATTAGGTGGAATGGGTGCACTTGGTTCATTTTTAGGATTAATGATTAACGTTCTTGCGATTTATGTTCTTATTTCCATCATTCGCAAAATCTTCGTAATGATCAAAGATCGCAAGAAAAATGAGGCTGATCAATGGCGTCGCTAATTCTTTCGGAACAAGAAATCATTAATGCCGTCTGTGTTTATATCGGCTTAAAAAAGCAAGTAAAGCCAGAAGAGGTTGAAGTAGAGCTCATGTATGACGATGACTATGGGTTCTCCGCAGAGGTTTATGTGAACGATCGAAAACAGGTCCTTATTATGGCGAACCTAATTGAAGCAATTCGTTTATGGCTTGGCGAATTTCTAAACAGAGACCCGTATGCCGGGATCAAACTTGTGTTAGACGATGAAGAAGGCATTATTGCCCATATTAACTAAGAAAAGCGCAAGCGCCTTGTTCAGCCCCGACAAGCATAAGAAAAGCCGGCCAGAAGGATGCCCTTTATCCTTCTTGGCGGATTGGCTTATGACCTCGAGGGGCTAGGCGCTGGAGCTAGACAACGAGTAAAAAGCTCATCCATTTGGATGAGCTTTTATTAATGAGCCACGACCATGCGATTTTTTCCACTTTCTTTTGCAGCATAAAGCGCTTGGTCTGCTGCTTTTTTCAAAGAATCAACAGTTGTTCCATTATATGGAAATACACCAACGCCCGTACTAATCGAAACCGTAATTTTTTCATCATTAATGATCAGTGGGTGTTCGCGATAGTACCCCTTTAGCGTTTCGTAGATTTCCTCCACACCCATATCGATTTGGGATTTAATGAGAATCATGAATTCATCGCCCGCATAACGATAGCCTTCTATCTTATCATTACATAGCGTTTTTATTCCATCTGCAAGTATCTTTAAATATAAATCTCCAGCATCATGGCCGAAGTGGTCATTGACTTGTTTTAAATCATCTGAATCAATCATCATAACTGTAATTTCGTTATTTTCGTTTCGAATTAAATGTGCTAAATCCTCATGGAAAGCACGGTGATTTTTTAAATCTGTTAATTCATCGGTACGAGACATCGTATAAATTTTCGCATATAATCGAGCTGTTTCAATCGAGTTGATAACTTGAGCACCAATCATTTGCAAGAGGTCCTCGTGCTCCTTCCGATAGGCGAAGTCCTTAAAGCTTTGGGTCGAAATCACACCTTTAACTTGGTCATCAATTACAACTGGTACGAAAAGACAGGACCTTGTATCTTTGTCCCCCTCCCCCATTTTTGTATTAAATTCGATGTTTTGGTTTTGATGCTTGAGGTGAATGATTTCTCTTGTTTTAATAACCTTTGATGTGTAATTTTCACCAAAGTCCACGATACTAGGAGGAGCCGGTTCTCCATTATCCATAATAAAAATAAATTGGATATGCGTATCACCTGGATTATGCAAGGCAATATAAAATGCATCTGCTGGCATAACACGTGAAACCATCTCATAGGACTTTTGAAGAAGAACGCTTTCATTTAGGGTTTTACTGCAAATTTGGGCAAATTCATGAAGGATACGGTAATGCTTGTTCATCCAATGCATATTTTCCATTTGTTCGTTCATTTGTTGGAGTTGGGTTAAAAGGGTGCTGGTAATCTCATGTTCTTCTTGTTCTTGACTGGCCGCGTCAAAAAAGCTACGAATCTCATCGGAAATCAAATTCTTTTCGGAACCAACCTTTGCGATTAGTTCACTAATTTTTTTTAGTACGTTCAGATTCTGGATGTATTTCTCCATTTGTAATCACTTCCAAAATTTTATAGAGGGAGTTCTAAAAGAATAACAAGCGCTCCCTTATCCAAAAATCTAGTAGAATAGTAGCAACAAAATTATATAATGGTATAAAAAAAGACTAATCAAATACCGATTAATCTTCGTTCTTACGATACGAGTTATACTCGGCAACTGGCTGGCATGTCCAAAAACCGGATGTTCAAAAAGGTAGTCGATTCCTTCTTTTTAAACTCATGGACTAAGCCCCTATAGTTTTGCGTCTTCATCTTTCAATGAATTTGCCTTTACTTTATTCAATTACCCTACTAAAGAAAGAGTATTTTAAATTGTACTATAATTATATTTCTATTTTCGCTTTAGGTCAATGAAATTGGCCTAACATTTTTCTAAATATGTGAATATTTTCCTATTACTAATATCCTAGTTAATCCCTCTCGATTATTTTCAACAGTGAAACCCATATTTTTACACCTTGACTATTGTGATTGTTATTGAATTTTTTACCGGTTCGTGTATAATTATGCCGGATTACATAAAATCCTATCACTTTAATTTAATAGAAAGAAGGGGGTTGCTATGAAAAGTATACCTATTATCCAGTTTAAAAATGTAACGAAACAATATGATAATGACCAACCTGTCCTCAACAATGTCAGCTTTGAAATTGAAAGAGGAAAGTTTTATACCCTTCTTGGTCCTTCCGGATGTGGAAAAACAACAATATTACGTTTGATTGCAGGATTTATTGAACCCTCAGATGGAGAGGTTTATTTTAATGGAAAAAAAGTAAATACGACACCTGCCAATAAACGTCAGGTTAATACGGTATTTCAGGATTATGCCTTATTTCCACATCTTAATGTATATGAAAATGTTGCCTTTGGCTTACGAATAAAAAAAATGAAGCAATCTGAAATCGATAAAAAAGTGAAGGAAGCTTTAAGCTTCGTCAATCTTACTGGCTATGAAAATCGTGAAATTAAAGAAATGTCTGGTGGACAGAGACAACGTGTTGCAATTGCTCGCGCGATTGTCAATGAGCCGGAGATTATTTTATTGGACGAGCCCTTATCTGCGCTCGATTTAAAGCTTCGTACAGAAATGCAGTATGAGCTTCGCGACCTTCAGAAGCGCCTTGGCATTACCTTTATCTTTGTCACACATGATCAAGAGGAAGCTCTTGCTATGTCTGATGAGATTTTTGTATTGGATAAAGGAAAGATTCAACAAAGTGGCAGTCCGATAGATATTTATGATGAACCAATCAACCGCTTTGTTGCAGATTTTATTGGAGAATCTAATATCGTAACAGGAAAAATGCACAAGGATTTCCTAGTTGAATTTGTTGGAAAAACATTTGATTGTGTTGACCAAGGCTTTTCTGACAAAGAACAAGTTGATATTGTCATCCGTCCTGAAGATCTAGAAATTACCTCTGTTGAAAAAGGAAAGCTACAGGTTGTTGTAGACTCTCAGCTTTTTAGGGGTGTTCACTATGAAATTTGCGGCTTTGACAAGGACGGAAATGAATGGCTTGTACACTCCACAAAGAAAGCTAAGGTTGGCGATGAAATCGGGCTTTACTTTGATCCTGAGGCGATTCATGTTATGCGGATTGGAGAAACAGAAGAAGAATATGATCGTCGTTTAGAGGCATATGTGGACGGGGAAAGCCATGGAAAATAAGCTAACCCGTAATATATATTTCATTCCTTATGCACTATGGATTCTTGTATTTGTTATTGCGCCGATTACGCTTATCCTTTATTATTCATTTTTTGATATAGAGGGAAATCTATCTTTAGTAAACTATAAAACGTTCTTCACACCGATATATCTAAAAATGACGTTAAGCTCATTTTGGTATGCCTTTTTGATAACAGCTGTCTCATTATTGGTCGCATACCCTACAGCCTATTTAATCACAAGAACGAAGCATAAACATCTTTGGCTGCTTCTAATCATTGCTCCGTCTTGGATCAATCTACTATTAAAGGCATATGCGTTTATTGGGATTTTTGGTACCTATGGAACTGCCAATGCGATTCTTGAAGTGCTAGGTATCGGCTCTAGACAGCTATTATTTACCGATTTTAGTTTTGTATTTGTATCGGTGTATATTTTTATTCCATTTATGATATTACCGATCTTCAACTCATTAAATGAACTAAACCCGAGTCTATTAGATGCTGCTAGAGACCTGGGTGCATCTAAATGGACGACATTTCGTCGTGTGATTTTCCCGCTAACGATTCAAGGGGTAAAATCAGGCTGTCAGGTTGTATTCATTCCTGCTCTATCATTATTCATGCTAACACGATTAATTGCCGGAAACAAAGTTATTACACTTGGAACTGCTATTGAACAACAGTTTCTCGTTACACAGGATTGGGGCATGGGTTCAACGATTGCCGTCTTCCTCATCATTTTCATGGTGTTAATTATGGTGGCAACTGGAAACCGCAAGAAACGAGGTGCTAAAAATGAGAGATAAACTTGCTATTTCTTCAAAAGTGTATCTATTTATTATTTTCTTCATTTTATATGCACCGATTTTCTATTTAGTGTACTACTCCTTCAATAGCGGTGGCACGATGAACAATTTCGAGGGCTTTACCTTGGACTGGTATAAGGAGCTATTTGGAGATACAAGATTACTAATCATTGTGTTAAATACATTTGTGATTGCGTTGCTTTCAGCCCTTGTCTCAACGATTATTGGGGTGTTTGGAGCAATTGGGATTCACACTGTAAAACAAAGACAGGCCCAAAATACTTTATTATCATTAAATAATGTTTTAATTGTAAGTCCAGACGTTATCATTGGTGCGTCTTTCTTAATTCTATTAACAATGGCCGGAATTAAATTAGGCTTTTATTCTGTATTACTTTCACATATCGCCTTCTGTATTCCAATTGTTGTTCTAATGGTATTGCCGAAATTAAAAGAAATGAGTCCGACTTTAATCGACGCTGCAAAGGACCTTGGAGCAAGCCAGTGGCAGGTTCTAACAAAGGTGATTTTCCCTTATATCACACCAGGGATTTTCGCTGGGTTTTTCATGGCACTTACGTATTCCTTTGATGATTTTGCCGTTACATTTTTCGTGACTGGTAATGGTTTCTCAACACTTTCCGTTGAAATCTATTCCCTCGCACGCCGTGGAATCTCATTGAATATTAATGCATTGTCAGCTTTATTATTTATCTTTACAATGCTGCTTGCAGTTGGCTATTACTTTGTCGCACAACGTGGCAGCACTCGTGGATTGGGGGTTCGAAAATGACGAAACTCATCCGTGCCTTTTTAGCAATCGTTCTTGTATCAGGAGCTCTACTTTATCTTATCCACCATTTAAATTCGTCTCAGGGTCTCGCAAGTGGGAACACATTGACAATTTATAACTGGGGAGATTATATTGACGAAGAATTAATCGATCGTTTTGAAGAGGAAACTGGAATCAAGATCATTTACGAAACCTTTGACTCCAATGAAGCGATGATGACAAAAATCGAACAAGGTGGAACAGCGTATGATATCGCGGTGCCATCTGAATATATGATTGATAAAATGCGCCAAGAGGACCTGCTCATCCCCCTTGACCATTCAAAGCTACCAAATTTAAAGAACATTGATGAGCGTTTTATAGATCTTCCTTTTGATCCAGGCAATCAATACTCTGTTCCGTATTTCTGGGGAACGGTTGGAATCGTATTTAACCCAACAATGCTCGATGGAAAAGAGTTCACAAGCTGGAATGACCTTTGGGATCCGTCCTTAAAAAATGAAATTATCTTGGTCGACGGTGCTAGAGAAATCATGGGGATGGGGCTTAACTCCCTTGGTTATTCACTAAATGATACAAATCTTGATCACTTAATAGAAGCAAAAGAAAAGCTCATCACTCTTACACCAAATGTCAAAGCCATCGTTGGTGACGAAGGAAAAGTACTTATCCAAAATGGCGAGGCTGCAATTGGGATTGTTTGGTCAGGTGATGCCGCAGATATTATGTGGGAAAATGAAGATATCGACTATGTGGTGCCAAGCGAAGGCTCTAACCTATGGTTCGATAATATGGTTATTCCGAAGACCGCGAAAAATGTTGATGGCGCCCACCAATTTATTAATTTTATGTTGGATGCAGAAGTCGCAGCACAAAACACAGAATATGTGAGCTACTCCACTCCAAACAAAGAGGCACTGCAATATATGCCTGAAGATATGGTGACAGATGAGCGATTCTATCCATCACCTGAGCTAACAGAGAGACTCGAGGTTTATGAAAACCTAGGAAAAAGAAATCTCGCTATCTACAATCAGCTATTCCTTGAGTTTAAAATGGGTCAAAACTAAATATGGACAATAAAAAACATCTTATGTGGCAACACTGAGGTGTTTTTTTATTCTTCAAACCCCTCCTTTTCCTCAGTTAATATTTTCCTTTATATAATTTTCAAAATATCTAAAAATATTAGTATAATGTTTTTTTACAAAACATTATACTAATGCGAAAGCGATTACACTGTTGTAACGATAGCATTTTCCGTTATTGGAAAGATTTATATCTTTTTTAATCGCTTAATTTTTCTTGAAATTCTGATTGTGAGGTGTATAATTATCTCTTGTTATTACTATATTGGAAAAATTATAATTAATATCCCAATATAGAAAGGGGTGGATTTTATGGATGATACTATTCTAGAAATAAAAGGGTTGAAAACTCACTTTATTACTGATAGTGGACAAATTCCTGCTGTAAACGGGGTTGACCTTTACCTAAAAAAAGGAGAAATCCTCGGTATCGTCGGTGAGTCCGGTTGCGGGAAAAGCGTAACCTCTCTTTCCATCATGCAGCTCGTGCAGCATCCAGGAAAAATAGTCGGTGGTGAAATTTTATTTAATGGCGAAAATCTTGTAAACGCAAAAGAAAAGCGAATGAGGCAAATTCGTGGAAATAAAATCGGGATGATCTTCCAAGAGCCAATGACATCATTAAATCCTGTATTCACAATCGGCAATCAATTAATCGAAGCTATTTTAATACACAATAAGATTTCGAAAAAAGAAGCCCGAATAAGAGCGATTGAGATGTTAAATCTTGTTGGTCTTCCAAGAGCTGACGAACTAATAGATGAATATCCTCATCAATTATCCGGCGGTATGCGTCAAAGGGTCATGATTGCTATGGCAATGGTTTGTAAACCCGAAATTTTAATCGCAGATGAGCCAACCACTGCACTTGACGTAACCATTCAGGCCCAAATCCTTGAATTGATGAAAAAGCTGAATAAGGAAACGAATACTTCTATCATTATGATTACACATGACCTTGGAGTCGTTGCTGAAACGTGTGATAGGATAGCGGTTATGTATTCAGGAAAGGTTGTTGAAGAAGGCGATACAAAGTCACTTTTCAAAAACCCTCAGCATCCTTATACAAAAGGTCTTATCGCGTCTGTTCCAGACGTTCGAACGAAAAAAGACCGTCTATTCTCTATATCAGGTAGTGTTCCAATTCCAGGTTCTATTAAAAAAGGGTGCCACTTTGCAGAAAGATGCCCATATGCATTTGATAAGTGTCGAGAAGTCGCTCCTCGTTTACTTGACGTTGGAAATGGCCAACGCGCAAGATGCCATCTACATGAAACAGAAAGCACAGCTTTACACCTTCAAGGTGCATCTCATTAATCTTTTTGTAAAGGAGGGAGAAAAGAATGCCCGAAACATTACTGGAAGTAAAAGATCTAAAAAAACACTTTCCTATTAAAAGCGGAGTCCTTCAAAAGCAAACTGGTGCAGTAAAAGCAGTTGATGGCGTCTCCTTCAATCTACATAAAGGGGAAACACTCGGTTTAGTTGGTGAGAGTGGTTGTGGAAAATCAACAACAGGTCGTATGCTTATGCGACTACTTGAACCTACTGGCGGACAAATTGTCTTTGAAGATCGTGATTTAACGACTCTTTCTAATTCGGAGATGAGAAAAATGAGAAAGGATATCCAAATGATATTCCAGGATCCTTTTGCATCCCTGAATCCAAGACATACTGTTGAACAGATTATTGAAGAGCCTTTAATCGTCCATGGTCTCGGAAATAGGCAAGAAAGAAAGAAAAGAGTCCGAGAATTACTAGAAACCGTTGGTTTAAACTCCTATCATGCGAAACGATATCCACATCAATTTAGCGGTGGTCAAAGACAAAGGATTGGTATTGCGCGCGCTTTAGCTGTTAAACCAAAGCTTATTATAGCTGATGAACCTGTTTCTGCTCTTGACGTTTCCATACAATCTCAGGTTCTAAATCTACTTGAAGATTTACAGAAGGACTTTGATTTAACTTATTTATTTATTGCCCATGACTTAGGCGTTGTCCGTCACATCAGTGACAGAGTTGGAGTTATGTATTTAGGAAGAATCGTAGAGTTAACTGATAGTGATCGATTATACGAATCTCCTAAGCATCCCTATACGGAAGCCTTGCTCTCATCTGTCCCGATTCCGGACCCAGAGCACCAGCAGGAACGAATTATTCTAAGTGGAGATGTACCTAGTCCATCAAATCCACCTACTGGATGTCCGTTCCATACCCGTTGTCCAAAGGCAATGGACATTTGTAAACAGGTTGTTCCTACACTCCAAGAGGTTGAGCAAGGTCATTTCACCGCTTGCCACCTTTATGGAGAAGAGCAAATATAAACCGGCAGTGTAAATTAATATTCGATTTACTTAGCCAAAGATAAAACTTTTTGGAGGGGAAAATGATGAAAAAACGTTTCTTACAAACGTTAGTACTACTTGTTGTGCTATCTGCTATTTTAGCAGCTTGTGGAAGCAAAGATTCAGATAGTGGCGATTCTTCATCATCAGCTAAAGATGAAGCGCAAACTACATTAATTTACGGTCGTGGAGCTGATACTACTTCACTTGACCCAGGTGTTGTAACAGATGGTGAATCACTAAAAGTTACAGAAAATATTTTTGATACTTTATTAGATTATGAAGAGGAAACTACAGAGGTTAAGCCTGCTTTAGCAACTGAATGGACAATCTCTGATGATTCTTTAGAGTATACCTTTAAATTACAAGAAGGCATAAAATTCCATGACGGAACTGATTTTAACGCAGATGCAGTTGTTTACAACTTTGAGCGTTGGATGAGTGGTGGCACTGATGGCGCATTCGTATACTACGCTGCAATGTTCGGTGGCTTTAAAGCTGACGAAGGACATGTCATTGATTCTGTTGAAGCAGTTGATGACTATACTGTAAAATTCACTCTAAAACGCCCACAAGCACCATTTTTAAACAACCTAGCAATGGGACCATTTGGAATTGCTAGCCCAACAGCAATTGAAGAAAAAGGCGATACATTTGGTGAAAACCCAGTTGGTACTGGACCATTCGTATTCAAAGAATGGAAACGAAATGACACAATCACTCTTGAAAGAAACGAAGACTATTGGGCAGGAGCTCCAAAGCTTGAAAAAGTTATTTTCAGAGTCATTCCTGATAACTCTGCTCGTCTTACAGCTTTAAAAACAGGTGAAATTGACTTAATGGATGGAGTAAATCCAAGTGATGTTTCTCAAATCGAAAGTGATTCTGCTTTACAAGTATTACTACGTCCAGGTATGAATATTGGATACTTTGGCTTTAACACTGAAATGGAACCATTTAATAATGCAAAAGTTCGTCAAGCTCTTAACCATGCTGTAGATAAGCAAGCGATTATCGATACATTCTACGCTGGAAATGCGGATGTTGCAGTTAACCCTTATCCTTCATTTATGCCAGGTTACAATGACGAAATCGAAGGCTATGCATATGATTTAGACAAAGCAAAAGAACTTCTTGCAGAAGCTGGATATCCAGATGGCTTCAAAATGGAGCTTTGGACTTTCACTAACCCAAGAGATTATATGCCTGAACCACAAAAAATTGCTGAAGCTATTCAAGCTGACTTTGAAAAGATTGGTGTAAAAGTAGAAATCGTAACTTACGATTGGACAACCTTCCTAGAAAAAGTTCAAAACGGTGAGGCACAATCATTTCTTGCTGGATGGATTGGTGACAATGGTGACCCAGATAACTTCTTATATGTATTGTTAGACCAAGATAGCATTGACGGAAATAACTATTCACGTTATGCAAACCAAGAGCTACATGATCTTCTTGTTGCAGCACAATCAGAAACAGATGAAGCAAAAAGAAATGACATGTACAAACAAGCTCAAGAAATCATTCATAATGAGGGTCCTTGGATTCCAATTGCACACGCACGTGCAGCTTTAGCTGCTAGTAGCAACCTAAAAGGATTTATTCCACATCCTACAGGTGTAGACAAATTTACAAACGCATATTTTGAATAATTGTTAAGAAGGGGGAGTCTTGTTACTCCCCTTTAACCATTAAAAGGGGTGAACATAATGCTCTCATATACGATTCGCCGTTTACTCATGTTAATTCCGGTTTTATTCGGAATGTCTCTTATCGTGTTCTTTATGCTACGGCTTATCCCTGGTGACCCGGCAGATGCTATATTGGGTGAAAAAGCATCACCTGCTGCAAAAGAGGCATTAACTCAGCAGCTTGGGTTAGACGAGCCTTGGTATACACAATATATTTCGTACATCGGAGATTTACTCCAAGGTGATTTAGGTGACTCACTTCGTACCCGCTCACCAATTTCGGAAGAAATCTGGCCGTTTTTGGCTGCAACCTTTGAGCTAGCACTCGTTGCCATGATTATTGCCGTGGTTATCGGTGTAAACGCAGGAATCATTAGCGCATGGTTCCAGAACTCATGGTTTGATTACACAGCGATGATCCTTGCACTTATCGGTGTCTCCATCCCCATCTTTTGGCTAGGGTTAATGGAACAATGGATTTTCGCACTTGAGCTTAACTGGTTACCATCTCTTGGAAGAGAGAATATTCGCGATCCAATCGAACCAATTACGCACTTATTTTTACTAGATACATTGATTCAAGGTAATTTAGATCAATTTGTTGTCACATTGAAGCACTTAATTTTACCAAGCATTGCTTTAGCAACCATCCCTATGGCGATTATTGCTAGAATGACAAGATCAAGTATGTTAGAGGTTATGCGTTCAGACTTTATTCGAACAGCAAGAGCAAAAGGTCAAAAAATGTTCTGGGTTGTTTATAAGCACTCCTTAAAAAATGCATTTATTCCTGTATTAACTACAATCGGTCTCCAAATGGGACTTCTTCTAGGTGGAGCTATCCTTACTGAAACTATTTTCAGTTGGCCTGGGATTGGAAGATATATTTACGAAGCAATTTCATTTAGAGATTACCCTGTTGTTCAATCAGGTGTGTTGCTCATTGCAGCTATTTTCGTATTTATTAACCTAATCGTTGACTTACTATACGCAGTATTTGACCCGAGAATTAAATATCAATAATGGAAATGAGGTGAATTACTCATGGCTGAAATGGCTCCCGGGCACGAATCAAACGTGTCGATCCCAAAGAATGAAGATACAGTGGTCTCTCCATGGAAGGATACTTGGAAGGGATTTAAAAAGAACCGCTTAGCACTTGTTGGTGCAGGTATTGTTGCCTTCTTTATCTTAATTGCAATTTTTGCAGACGTTCTTGCTCCACAGAGCTATAAAGAATCGATCCTGGCAGATAGTCTACAACCTCCATCTGCAGAGCATTGGTTTGGAACGGATGACTTAGGGAGAGATATTTTTTCAAGAATTATTTATGGTGCAAGAATCTCATTATGGGTTGGTTTCTTTGCAGTATTAGCCTCTGCAATAATCGGCTCTTTGCTCGGAATTCTTGCTGGCTACTATGGAAAATGGGTTGATATGCTTATTTCTAGAACATTTGATATTTTACTAGCATTCCCTAGTATCCTATTAGCCATTGCGATTGTTGCTATTTTAGGACCATCCCTTCAAAACGCACTAATTGCCATTGCCATAATAAATATACCTAACTTTGGGCGTCTCGTCCGTTCAAAGGTTATCAGTATTAAAGAAGAAGAATTTATCATGGCTGCAAAAGCAATTGGGATGAAAGATTCTCGGATTCTTTTAAAACATATTCTTCCAAATAGCATAACACCTATTATTGTTCAGGGTTCCCTGGGAATTGCTACAGCAATCCTTGAGGCTGCTGCTTTAGGATTCCTAGGCTTAGGTGCACAGGCACCAGAACCAGAATGGGGAAGAATGCTAAGTGATGCAAGAAGCTATATCCAACAAGCCCCATGGACACTTATTTTTCCGGGGATTGCCATTATGTTAACTGTATTAGGCTTTAACCTTATGGGTGACGGTCTTCGCGACGCACTAGACCCTAAAATGAAGAGTTAATTAGAAATGCGCAAGACGCCCGGATAGCGGAACATCGACTAACTACTGCCACGTCCTGTGGCAAACGTCGATGTCAGCACTTCCTCGAAAATGCTATGCATTTTCTTCGTGCGAGGATTATGCTGTCGAAGCTTTCCTTGTCCTGTGCAAGTCAAGCATAAGACGAGCGCTGGCAGAAGGTGCCTTTTACCTTCCGAAGCGATTGGCTTATGACCTCGAGCCGATGGCGGCTTAAGCTAGACATAAAAAAAGACGCGTAGTGCGTCTTTTTTCATTTTTAAATTTATTTTTCATTACTAACGGCTTTATCCTTCTCTAATAAAACAATTAAACCTGGTAATAACACCCCGCGAATCAAGAATGTATCTAATAATATCCCGACAGCTACGATAAAACCGAAGACAAATAATAATTGCACGGGCTGTGTCATCAGAACGGCAAATGTTGCTGCTAAGATGATACCTGCTGAGGAGATCACTCCACCTGTCTTGGATACGGCGATTTGTACGGCTTCTTTAACAGAATGGGTTCTTCGCTCCTCTTGGAATCTTGAAATAAGCATAATATTATAATCAATTCCTAGTGCAACAAGAAATACGAACGAATACAACGGTACCCGGTTGCTAATCGTATCAATATCAAAGAATAGATCTGTTAAGAACATCCCTAATCCCAATGCTGCTAAAAATGACACCAAGATTGTTCCCATCATATAAATTGGCATTTTAAATGACTTCGTTAACACAATTAACATCCCAAAAATCAAGATCGTCTCAAGTACCACAATTAAAATGACATCCCTATTATTAACAAGTCGGTCGTCCACCTTTGTTGCGGTTTCACCTGCAAAATAGAGTTCTCCGTCTAGATCGGCATTTGCTAAGATGGTGTTAGAGTTATTGATCATCTCCTCCATCGCATCAATTGTTTTGACTTCATATGGTCCTTCTTCAAATGTTAAGCTAAGGTTTACTACTTTATTTTCATCAGCAGTTCCATTGATTCTTACATCACTGACGAGTTCCTGTTCTAATAGCTCAGTTTGCAAGGCATCTAATTCTTCCTTCGTTACAGCTTCTTTTCCTTCATATAAGACTGTTGAGGGTGCGAGATCACCCTTCGCAAATTTTTCTTCAATTAATTCATAGCCTTGTCGAGATGGCATATCCTCTGGAAAAGACTTCATCGTATCAAACTCATAAGTGAGATTGAACATATTTGCTGCGGAGATTAGCAGGAAGATACCAATAATCGCAACGGATAGCCCTGGTTTTTTGACAACCATTCTGCCAATTTTACTCCAAATCGAATTGTCTTTAACTTTATCATCTCCAACCTTCGGAACCTTTGGCCAAAAGGACTTTCTTCCAAAGAGCGTAAATAAAGCTGGAACCAATGTAATCGAAGCAAGCATGATGACGATCATTGTAGTCGCAAAGGTTGGCGCGAAATTGCGATAATCACCAAAATCAGCGAAGAATAATACGAGCATTGCTGCTAAAACTGTTCCTCCTGAGAAGAAAACTGGCATCCCTGTTTCCCTCATTGCAGCCCGCATTGCATCATATTTATTTTCATAGCCCTTCAGTTCTTCACGATATCGTGAAAAGACGAATAACGAATAATCTATTACTGCTGCAAATAATAAGATTGATGCTATTGAAATCGTTTGGTTACTTAACAGTAAACCTGCTTTTCCTAAAATACCGAGTATTTGCATCACGACTTCATATACAAAAGCAGCAGCTAGCAATGGAATTAATGCCAGTAAAGGTGATCGATAAATGACAATTAATAAAATAAGTATTAATCCAACCGTTGATAAAATTAATACAACGTCCGCTCTTGAGAATAAATCCAGGGAGTCAGTTGCGATTCCCGCAGGACCTGTTACATACAAAGATAAATCTGTATTTTCCTCGACTACCTCTAAAATTTTATCCTTTGAATCTCGAACTTCCTTTGTTTCAAGAGAAGAATCAAAAATCATTGGTAGTAACGCAGTTGTTTGATCCTCTGAGAAAAACCCAGCAGCTGCCTGTGGTGGTAATGATGCTAATGGAACCACCTGCTCAACACCCGGTATTTCTGCTTCCTCAATATGGTTGAATACACTTACAAGGTCTGTGAAGTCTAATTGGCCCTCTTTCGCTTGAAAGACTAAAATTCCCGGTGTTCCATCACTTTCCTTGAAATACTCATCTACCTTCGATTTTGCAATCACAGATTTTGCATCTTCAGGCAAAGAATCAATCCTAGTAACCTCATATTCCTTCGCATTTGGTGCAAATACCGCTAAGGCCATTGTGATAATCAGCCAAGCAGCTAATGTAACCCACATCCCTTTTTTTGTGGAGACTTTATCTGTAATAGTCCGTAATAAATTTTGCATCTTTTTTCAACTCCTGCCTCTTTTTAAAGTAACGCCTGTGTCACTTTGAATTAAAAAAAATTGACACTATTGTCACGTTAATTATCTTTTAAAGTGACATCTGTGTCAATTAGGAATCTTTGAAGATTCCGTGACAAATTATTTCTTTAATCGACTGAACCCACACATCATGCGGAATGCGAAAATGATTTGGGATCGCGATTGATTGAAAAATGTATCCCAAAATTAGAGGTTCCGGAATGTTTGTGTTTAACTTGTTTTCATCCATTCCTGCCTGGATAAAACCCTGCATATATTGGTACATATCAAGATGGTAGCTTTCTAGTTTCCCTATATTTTCTTTCACTTTTGCATTTATATGGGCCGGAACACGTTTGCCAATTTCAATTAATTGATAAAGCTCCGGGTTCTTAAACATAAGATTCAAAAGAAAATCAAATTGAGCATAAAACCCTTCAATTGAGTCGATTTCCTTTAACTCTTGAAGAAACTGCTCCATTTTAAAAAGCATATATTCCGTGATTAATTCTTCCTTGTTTTCAAAATACTTATAGATTGCCCCACGGGAAACATGTAAATGGTCCGCCACCAAACTAAACTGAAACCCTTCATAGTGATATGCCAGAAGCAGTTCCTCTGTTGCCTGATATAATTCCTCGGTAGTAAATTTACGCTCACGTGCCATGTTATCACCCCATCCTCATTATAGAACAAGATTTTCAAAAAGAGAATGAATTGACATATATATGACTTATCCCACATTTTTTGGACTAGTACAGCTCGCATTTCATCCCGCTCGATACTCCATATTTTATTTAAACAAATGTTTGATTGAATTTGCGAATCGTTGATAGAACTGGAAAAACCCATTGTACAAACGTTTGTTTGAAAATGGGTCTTTCCAAAAATGGCCGATTAGTACAGATTACTTTTCATCCAAAAACCAACACTGCTAATTTAACTCATAATATCCACAAACAACATGTCCTACTGCTTTTGCTGCAACAAGAAGGGCATCTTCATCGATGTCGAATTTAGGATGATGGTTGAAAAACGGATCCTTTTCTCCCTTAGGCGTACATGCAATGTAGAAGAAACAAGAAGGGAACTTTTCCGCATAATAGGCAAAGTCTTCAGATGGTGCCATTGCAGGGAATTCCTTTACTTCTTTAATATCTTTATCATTTGCATTTTTTAGATACTCTGCGACTTTTTCAGTTATTTCAGGATCATTGTAGAGAGGCGGGTAATCATTCTCATAGGTAAGCTCACATGTTACCCCAAATTCTTCTTCAAGGCCTTTTGCCAGACGTCTAATTTCATGTTCAATTTTTTTCTTTGTTTCATCAGTCATATAGCGAATGTCTCCTTCAAGCTCCACGCTATCCTTGATGACATTAAATGTTCCTTTCCCATCAAATGAGCCGATTGTAATTACACCATTTTCGAATGGACTTAACCGACGACTAATAATCGTTTGAGCAGCAGTAACAAAATGAGCGCCTGCCACAATCGCATCATTCGCCAAATGTGGGGATGAGCCATGTCCACCTCTACCTTGAACTTTTAATTTCATATAAGCCCTGCCGTTGAAAGAATATCCCGCATGATAGCCAATCACTCCTGCAGGACCTAGTGGAAGCAAATGAATTCCGAAAACATTATCTAAATCATCTAGAATTCCAGATTCTACAATACTTTTTGCGCCACCCGGCGGAACCTCTTCCGCATGTTGGTGAATAATTTTGATGGTCCCTGGTATTTCGTCTTTTAATTGAATTAAGCAATCCGCTAGCACCAATAAATATGCTGTATGACCATCATGTCCACATGCATGCATGACCCCTTCATTTTTTGATTTAAATGGCACATCCGTTTCTTCAACAATGGGAAGTGCATCGAAATCGGCACGCAGTCCAATGTTTTTACCAGACTTTCCACCTTTTATCGTTACGACAATTCCATAGCCATTCCCGACATTCGATTGAACTTCCACGTCCTTCCCTTTATAAAAATCAAGAATATATTGTGCGGTCTTTTCTTCTTCAAAGGAAAGCTCTGGATTCTCATGCAAATGTCTACGAATTTCAATCATTTCATCCTTACGAGATCCCAACATTTCCATTAATTTTTCTTTCATCTTAATTCCACTCCTAATTCATCTGAAATTATTCTATAACAGGTTCGTGAGTTGTAGGATTTTTAGGAGCTTTAGTTGGTTTAACTTCCTTGGCTGTTTTCCCTGCATCTTTTGGTACCATTATCATGATTGATAAAATAGATAAGATACCGAAGATGACATTAACGATAATACCCACTGTAGCTGCCCATTCCAGATTGCCAGATGCCGCTATTGCCGCGTAAGCTGCGGTTGAAATCGCAACACCAAATGCACTTCCTAATGAACTTGCCATTTTATAAACACCAGCTGCTTCACCAACTTTATCAGGCGGTGCATTGGATACAGATGTATCTGTTGAAGGAGTTGCATAAATGCCAAGACCAAGTCCAAATAAGGCAAATCCAATGAACACAACAATTGTATAGGTAAGGCCTGGCAAGAAAGTTAAGCCCATGATACCTACACCAACAGTTGTAATTGCGGCACCCCAAATCATTGGTGATTTTGCCCCTACTTTCTGCAAGATTTTCTCACCGACACGAATCATTGCTAGCACAGCTACTAAATAGCCTAGTGACAACATACCTGATTGAAATGAGTTAAAGCCTCGCCCTACTTGTACATACGTATTTGCTACAACTAAGGTTCCTGCAATGGCATTCAGCAAAAAGTTTGAAACAGTAGCACCCGTATATGGTGCATTTTTAAATACGGCAAAGTCAATAAGAACAACCTCTTTACTCTTCTCTACTTTAATAAAAACAATTAGGCCAATAATTGTAATTGCCACAAGTACAAGTGAAAGCATGCTTGTCCATCCTAAATCTGATCCGTACGTAATAAATACATTCAAAGCAATCATTGTAACGATAAAAATAGCTAACCCAGTGTAATCAAATTTAAATTTACCTGAGGATGGTTGTTTACTTTCCGGGGTATCTTTCAGTAAAAACATACCAACAATTGCAAAGATAATCGAAAAGATGAAAATCCATCTCCAGCCTAATGAAGTGGCAATGGCACCACCTGCAAATGAAGCAACCCCTGAGCCTCCCCATGAACCGATTGACCAAAAGCTTAATGCTCGTTGGCGTTCTGCACCCTCGAAATATTCCTTCATTAATGCAATGGTTGAAGGCATAATACATGCAGCTGAAAGACCAATAATTATACGTCCAATAATGAGCAATGCAGCACCTTGAGTAAGGACTAGACAAAGTGAACCAATAATACTTAAAACAAACCCAATATTGGCAATCTTTTTACGCCCTATTTTATCGGCAAGACCACCTGCAGCAACGATAAACATTCCTGAGAATAAAGCCGATAAACTTATTGCTATGTTTAGTGTTCCAAGTGAAATCCCTAAATCTTTTTGTACTGCGGGAACTACATTCACCATTGCTTGTGCAAATAGCCAGAATGTAATAACTCCGAACACAATCCCGATAATCATTTTATTTGTACCTTTATAACTTGTTTCCATGTAAAAACCTCCTTTGATACTAGAATTCCCATACCTAATGACTTAATTTTGTCCGAAATATAAAAAATAATACTACTGATTGAAATGTTACAGTTTCATACGTAAAAAGGCCTGTATCCCAAACGATACAGGCCTTTTTACTATCTTTCTTCAACCTCACTGACTGATACAGCACACATTTTACCATGCTAGAAAACACCAATTTGATTTAAATAAACGCTTGTTTGAATTTGCAAATCGTTGCTAAACTTAAGAAAACCCATTGAACAAACGTTTGTTTGAAAATGGGTTTTCTTAAGAATGATCGATTAGTACAGATTGTTTTAAGCGAGTCGGAAACTATGGAAGCATAGATAATTTCTCATCGTATCGCTCTTCATTAAACGGAACTTGGTTTTTTAGGATATCGTACATTTCCTCCACAAGTACTCTGCCGATCATTTCCTTTGCCTCTATTTCTGAAAAACCCATACCTATTAATCGTTCTAGTGTTTCTTTTGTACACTTCGGGTCATTTATTTTAATTTGATTATCTACAATTTCCAAAATTTTAGATTTCATTTTATCAGTTACCATCAGCGTTGGCCCTCCCTTATATCATTTTAAGATTAACTTCGCGACTGCTTCGCAGTGAACTGTGTGCGGGAACATGTCAACTGGTTGTACTTCAACTGTTTCATAACCGCCATCTTCTAGTATCCGAAGGTCTCTCGCAAGTGTTGCCGGGTTACAGGAAACATACACAACTTTTCCTGGCTTCATTTTTAAAATAGTTTGTAATAGTGCCTCATCACAGCCCTTACGTGGAGGGTCAACAACGATCACATCCGCTTTAACCCCATCCTTATACCAGTTCGGGATTACTACTTCAGCCTCTCCTACCGCAAACTCTGCATTATCAATATCATTTAAGGCTGCGTTTCGTTTCGCATCCTCGATCGCTTCAGGAACAATTTCAACACCGTACACCTTTTTTGCTTGTTGTGCTAAAAAAAGCGAGATTGTCCCTATCCCACAATAAGCATCGATGACGGATTCTTCACCCGTTAACTCCGTATATTCCAAAGCTTTATCATAGAGCACCTTTGTTTGCTCAGGGTTGACCTGATAAAAGGATCGAGCTGAAATTGCAAATCGGATATCACCAATATTGTCATAAATATATTCTTCGCCCCAAAGGACATTTGTTTCATTTCCAAATATCACATTCGTCTGTTTGGAGTTTATGTTTTGTACGATAGATTTTACGCCAGGTAACTGAGTAGTAATATCTGAGATAATTTTATTTTTATGCGGGAGCTCCTTTGTTCTTGTGATTAGAACGACCATAATTTCGCCTGAGGCAACACCATAGCGTGCCATGATATGGCGAAGGAGACCCTTGTTGTTTTTTTCATCATAGGCTTGAATTCCATAATTTTCACAGATGGTTTTTACAGTTTGCACGACCAGATCGTTCTTTTCTTGCTGAATGAGACACGCTTCCATATCTATAATTTCATGGCTTCGCTGCTGATAAAACCCTGCCACAAGCCCACCTTCTCTGTCCGCAACTGGGACCTGTGCCTTATTCCGGTATCGCCACGGATTCTCCATTCCGAGGACTGGATGGACCTTGATATTTTGGAGCTTACCGATACGAGTTAACACTTCCTGGACCTGTTTTTGTTTTGCAATCATCTGGCCCTCATAGCTAAGATGCTGAAGCTGACAGCCTCCGCATTCTTTGTAAATCGGACACGGGGCCTCTACACGATATTCGCTTTTTTCATAAAGTTCCATTAGCCGTCCATATCCATAGTTTTTTTGGACCTTCGTGATTTTAATTTTCGCTGTCTCGCCTGGTAGTCCGTTCGGAACAAAAATCGGAAAGCCCTCTATTTTCGCCACACCTGCACCGTCATGGGTAAGATCCACGAATGTGACATCATAATATGTATTTTTTTCAACTGGAGGTTTCAGTTTTGTCATTATATTTTCTTCCTTTGCGTTCAAAATGCTTTTCTGATTGTAACATACTGGGGGAGTGTTGTGCCAATGTGGTCGAAATACATGCGTGGCGCTTTCTAAAAAGGAATCCGGGAATTAGGTACGAATCGGTTGCTTGCGTTACTCTTTCTCTCTCCTCAACCAATAATCGGGTACGATTCAC
>NZ_JBALOP010000010.1:91495-130797 GCF_036962685.1 Bacillus sp. JJ1566
GCTTGCGTTACTCTTTTCCTCTCCTCAACCAATAATCGGGCACGATTCTCCTGCTTGCGTTACTCTTTCTCTCTCCTCAACCAATAATCGGGCACGATTCACCTGCTTGCGTTACTCTTTTATTATTCCTTAATTCAAAACGGGAACGTTTCCTTCTCACTCTCAAATCCAAAACAAAAAAACCTGGCTCTCACCAGATTTTTCAATCATCCATCTTCTCTGCTTTTTCCTTTGATACCAACACATTAATATGCTTATAGAGATTCACAAACTCACCAGGGAGCAAACCGCCATATTCTCCATCCAGATTGATTTGCATTTTTTCAGTAGGGTTTACCTTCACGCGATTTGCTTTTGTGTAAATCACATGTGGGTCATTGATATGCTCTCCGCGAATTGCAAGTGTCGCTACCTTGATAAAATCCGCTAAGTTTGCCTTTTTTAAAATTAACAAATCAAACAAACCGTCATTTAACGATGAATCGGGTGCAAGCTTTTCAAAGCCTCCGACGGAATTCGTTAAAGAAACGAGGAATAGCATAATCTCGCCCTCATACAGCTTTCCATCATACTCAATGCTAACCTCGGTTGGTCGAATCGACGGTAGCATCTCCATTCCTTTTAAATAATACGCAAGCTGTCCAAGCATCGTTTTCAACTTACTTGGCACCTCATAGGTTAGTTCAGTTAACCTACCTCCGCCAGCAATATTAATAAAGTATCTATCATTTACCCGTCCAATATCAATTGGAACAGCATTTCCTTCGACAATCACGTCACAAGCACCCTCTATGTTTCGAGGTACCCCAATTGCACGAGCAAAGTCGTTTGTTGTTCCAACTGGAATAATTCCTAAAGTTGGCCGGTATTCCTGTTCAGCCAAGCCATTCACAACCTCATTGATCGTTCCATCGCCACCAGCTGCTATTACAAGGTCATATCTTCTTTCAACCGCAACTCGCGCAGCATTCGTTGCATCTCCCGCAACAGTTGTTGCATGGCATGAGGTTTCATACCCGGCTTTTTCTAACCTTTCCAACACTTCGGCCAGATGTCTTTTAAACAACTCTCTCCCAGAGGTTGGGTTATATATAATACGAGCCCTTTTCATTTTCATCATCCTAAAATAAGATAATCAATCGTCTATGTTACATGATAGCTTATCCAATTGATTTAATCAATTTAGACACTAGCAAAAAAATCCATTTTTTCACAAATACACTTACTTCATCTTATTCAAAAAAAATAATATTAGGTTGCCCTTCCTGTCTAAAATCTTGTAAAAAAAATGCGCTTAGCTAAAACCAAGGCGCACTTTTCCAATTAATTTTACATTTTCTCAACAAGATTCACTGTCACAAGGTCGCTATTAAAAATGGAGAGCTTATAAGTGCCTTCTCCTAGCTTTTTTGTACCCTTGTACAATTTTTCACTAGTGCTTTCCTCATAAACCTCATCAATACCACCTCGTTCAGTTGTATCGACGCTATCCCAGGTCATATTTCCACTCTTTAACTCATTATTGGAAACAGCAGATAATAGAATGTTACTCGTTTCGTTTACATGAACCGATACATTTGACGCCCCGTCCACAACCCAATTGTTTTCAAGGGACCCGGGATAGAGCGAAACATGATTATGCTGTCCCCGAACCTCTAATTGTATCGAACTTGGAACAATAATCGTTGGCTCCATTGTTGTGTATGTAGAAAATGGTCCCGCCCCGTTCGCAGGTTCTTTCAATGTCACGTAGATGGTATCACCAACAACTTTCGTAAATACATAATCCTTTGCTTCAGAAATGATTGGATCTGCTTTTTCATTTACTGTTGCCCGGTACACCCCAAACACATGTAATTCATTTGCAGCCGAGCCTTCGATTTTACTTGTCACTCCATTCGTTTCAAGAACCACACGTTTAATATCATCTGCCAATTTTTCCTCCACAACCGGTAAATCCATTGAACGATGCTCTGCGCCAATTACACCTTGAACCTCATCAATCAACCCTACAGACGACAATAAAGTAAATCCTATCCCTATCGTCCCGATAATCCCTACAAAAATAATACTTAAAAAGTCATATTTTACGATTGGATTTTCTTGTTTTGATAAAAATAAATAAACAACGATTTCAATTCCTAACACTATCAAAATGATTGGCCACCACACAAGCAGTGGCTCAATCATTTGCATTCCCTTTATTTGTGATACAAAAAGGAGAACACCAAGTAAAATCAAAGACAATCCCATTGAAATAGAACCAACACGCCATTTTCTCATTACGCATTCTCCTTCCGTTTTTTACTTCCTACCAAAAGCTTCAAGCCACCACCGATTAACAAGATACAAATGATTGTGCCCTGGAAGTATGTGTAGTAGAAGTGTTGAATATCAATATGAAAGAATCTTGCAACCATTGGGCCTACCGTTGGAAGAACGACATTTACAAGCAAATAGTAAAGCCCTAATGCGATTAACCCAAATCCAACCCATTTTTGCTGGTTTACAATATAGGATACAACAGGAACATCCTCAAGCTCCTCTTCACCATGCTTTGACACCTTCTGGAGAGCATCGAAAAAGCTGTAAAACCAAATAATCGGGATTAAAAACAAGAATAATGACAGACGAAGCACATCTAAAATATAGATTGCGAATAAAAAGGCAGCCATTAGCTGTATACCCCGTTTTTGCAATCCAAGATACAAGTGCCCTGCACCTGGGAAAATCGCTAAAACAGTTGCAAGCGTTTTGCTTTTACGCCCTTGCTCTCGTCTAGTTTCCTCAAAATCCTCTAAAATTGTCTTATCGACCAATTCTTCTCCACGCTGTTTTTTACCTACAAGCTGAACCGCGTCAAACATGTTGTATACCCAAATAACTGGGAGAATTCCAAGAAACACCATAAATGCCCCTTGATTCGTAAATACTGAAATAAACACAACCATCGTTCCTAATCCAAAAAATCCAATAAGAAACGTCAAGCCACGGTTAATCAAGCCAAGCTGAAAATGCCCTAAGCCTGGAATAAAAGAAAGAATAATCGTATAGAATCGATCTGAATCATCAGTTGGGACTGCCATGACCTGGCCTTCCTCTGTTTGGACCACTTGCTGCTTTTGATTATGCTTGTTATTTCGCAACAGAAATATAATCATATCCAAAACATTAATAACCGCTATAAAAAATGCAAAGATAAGCCCGACTACTAAAGGATCTTCATAGCCAACCATCATGAAACTGAAGATTCCTATTAAGATGGAGCCAATCGTTCCCGCTCCATAGAGGAACCCTCTTATTTTTCGATTTACATAAAAATGCCCAACCCCTGGAATAAATGATAGGAAAAATGCTAGCACTGGATTATAACTCATTTTTCTCCCTCCTCTTGATTTGCTCCTAATATGTCAAAAAACGATAACGTCTTTTCCATCAAGCTATCTGTTACGGATTGTTTTTGCTCTGAAAAACTAGATGCCTCTACTACACCGATAATGCCGGTCATACTTTGGAATACCCCGGTCGACATCAAACTCAATGTGACAACTGCGGCAATTCCATAATGGAAAATTGGGCTTTGTAAAAACGTTTTGCCTTGCTTTTCCTTTTTAACAGGAAGCTTTGTGACTACCTCATCTGTAAAGCTATCATTTTCGAGGTCAGGTAACTCCTGAGCTTGGGATTCCACTAATTCCATATAGATTTCTAAACATTGGTTACAGGAAAACAGGTGATTTTCGAGTTCTTCCCGCTTTGCTTCTTCTAACTTATCCTTTATATACAATAACCACTCGTCATTGCTGAAATGCCTCATTTAAAAATCATCCTCCTTCCAATGTTTCTTCATCCAATTTCTGGCTCTATATAGCTTCGTTTCAACTGTTTTTACCTCAACCTGCTGTTCGTCAGCAATTTGTTTATAGCTTTTTTCCGCTATGTAATAGGCTTCGATCACCTTGCGATAATTCGCTGGCATATCGTCTAACCGATTTTTAACCAGCTCTCTTTGTTCTTTTCGTAAAAGTGGAATTACGACTGTTTCCTCAGACGAAGAGAGTGCTGGAAGATCATCCGGCTCAAGAATTATTTCTTGTTGCCGCTGTTTTTTCCGCTTTACGTCGATTGCATGGTTTACTGCAATACGAGTAATCCATGTCTTAAAGCCCTGTGCACTGTATTGGGGGAGTGCATAATAGATCTTTAGAAACACTTCCTGCGCAGCATCCTCGGCATCCTTTTCATGACGTAGAACGGGATAAATGGCCTTGAATACTAGATTCTTATATTTTTCAACAAGTAAGCGAAAGGCATGCTCATCGCCTGCTATTGCCTTCTCAATCAAAACCTTATCCGTCAATCACACTCTCCCCCTTTCTCTCTTGTCTACCCTAATAGACGAACTTACCCCTACTATACCCTACAGTTTTTTTTAAAAAAATTAAAAAAGATTTTTACATAAAAAAAAACCCTCATAAAATGAAGGTCTACTTAACTAGTTATTTATTTCGATGACGTATTTTATAGATCAAGGCTGCGATTAATGTTGATGGTAAATTGAGGGGGCTTCCTTGAAGATTGAATTGTAATTGCTGTTCTTCAAAGGACATGTCCTCGTATGTTTCGTTATGTGTTTTTTTGGTTTTCTTAAATTCTTCCTTTGTTGCCGCTATGTTTTTGTACTGAATCGGAATCATAATTAAGACATAAAGAAGAAGAACACCACCGATTACGTACCAAATAACACCTTCACCCATCATCATATCCTCCTTAGTGAAATACTTATACTTAGTTTACGAATAGCAACATCAGAAGGTTTCATGTGTATAGAAATTTTTAATCATTTCCTCCACACCTTCCGATAATCCACCCTTCCACTACTATCAAGGTCAATATTTTGATAAGAACAATTATCAGGCTTGTATACTATATGGAATCTATGTGTTAAAAAGCGGATAGCATAATTAGATTTCAGGTACTCTTCTATTTGAAAGTAGGTTCTCCATCGGGCAGCATCGTCTTTCACTTCCTTCATCGATTTTATCTGCTGATCAACAAATACTTTCATTGTATCGCTAAAACTTTTGTATAGCATTAATCTCTTCGATTGAATGGTCGTAATGAGTGACAGTAAACGGTCCTCTGTAAGTGCAATCCCTCCTACAAAGAGATCAAATGCTTGAAACGTTTCTGGATAGTCAAAAAGCTGAAGATCAACAATTTCAATTGTTGAGGAGATACCTGCTCTTGTTAATTGTGTTTGTAGAATCTTTGCTTCTCTTTCGTGATTTACTCCCTCTCGAATTTGTTGGACTGCGATTTTAAGTGGTGAGTCTAGCTTGTGAATCACAGTTTGGTTACAACTGTCAGGGGTCTGATATTTCTCTGATTGAGATGTTATAAAACTATGGGCCACTATATTGCCAGATGATGTTTCACAATATTCGTTTAGGTTCACAATTTTATAGATTTGTTCACGTAAATGCCTATGTCTCATTGGTCCATTTTTATGACAGTTAAAGAGTAAAAACTTAGCTCCTTCTTCTATCATGCGTATTTCATTCCAGCTTTGATCTGGTGCAGTCAACAAAAGTGGATTCGTTGCTTCCCATTTAAACAAAGTCGGAGTCTTAATGATCTCAATTTTATCTAGCCAAGGGCGCCGATTAAAATAATCGGTAAAAACCTCTAGTCGGACCATCTCTTCATCATGGCAGGTTAATTGGTACGGTCCGCTTCCAATTGGCATTTTACGAAAGTTCATTTCGTTTGTTTTTACTAGTTCAATTGGAACAATTGAAGTTTTCATACTTGATAAATAGTGTGGAAATAAATAATCAATTGTTCGTAATTGAAATTGAATCAATGTTTTGCTAATCACCTTTATCGAATCTATATTTTCTAATAAAACATCATTAACTGGAAATCTTTCAAATGTCGCCTTTACATCATGAGCCGTTAATTCTCGTCCATGGTGAAATCTTATTCCTTTTTGCAGATAAAATGACCAATTCCTTCCGTCATTACTCTCCCAGAAATGCGCAATGCTCGGTTTAAGCTGATTTGTAGAAGGTTCATATTCTACCAATCTATCAAAAATTTGCTTCACCATATGAGAGTCGTGTCGTGAACGAAGGTTTAACGGATCCATGATTAGATTTGTTTCGTAAAAGGGATATCTAAGGACATCCACCTCTTGTTTACTAATATCCTGATTTGAAGGACCAATATGTGTTAAAAACCATTTTTGAAATTCTTCCCTTTGTCGATCACTTAAAGCTTGAGCAGCGTGAAATGCCTCTTGGTATTTTTCTTCTTTAACATACCGCTTTGCTTTCTGAAAATAAAGCTCGTCTTTTGTAAATAGGAGCCTTATTCTTGGCTTTTTCCCACGACCTTTTTGAAAATCCCATTTTATGTAGCCCTCCGATTCTAAATAACGGAGAATCGTTTTTACATGACGCTCTGAACAATTTAAAAGCTGTGAAATATGAGCGATAGATGTTTTTGTCTCATTATCTATATCAAAATGGTCTGATAACACCAGTAAATGGTCAAAAAATTTCATCTCTACTTCCTCCATAAAAAGGTGAACTACTGTTTTACAATTCATCACTTTTTGTTCATCTTTTTCCATTTTATACTTTTTATAGAAGTTGTTTCAATAGGAGGTATTGGTATGGCTGTAAAAGTACTTGATCAATGGAAAGAAAGCCAAACGCTTTGGAGAAATAAAAACTTCCTACTTATTTGGGGTGGGGCCACGATATCAAATTTCGGAATGCAAATGTATACGATTGCTATCCCTTTATTAATCTATGAAATAAGTCAATCTGCTTTGGCCATGAGTATGATGCGGGCAATTGAATTTTTTCCTAATATCCTTATTGGTATTATAGCCGGGGTCTTTGTCGATCGGTTTAACCGAAAAAAGATGATGCTTTGGACAAGTTTTATACAGGTGATGTCCATGGTAAGCATTGTTGTACTACTCTTCTCAAAAAACATAGAAGTCTGGCACTTATATTTTCTAGGGTTCATTATCTCATCGTCTGGTTATACTTTCGGAAATGCTCATCATTCGGTTTTACCGCAAATCGTAACAAAGGAACAGTTAACCTCAGCAAATGCTAAGCTATCATTTGTTAGTACATTAATCCAAATGGTGGGGCCGGGACTTGCTGGAACTTTATTGGTAGTCTTTTCGTATACGGCAACATTGTCGGTATACACGTTCTGTCTACTCTTCTTATTTATATGTTTACTGTTTTTTCAGCTTCCAGTAACAGCACAAAAAGTAAACTCACAAAACTCAATTTGGATGGATATCAGGGAAGGAATCGATGAACTGATACATAATAAAACCTTGCTAACACCAACAATTACGGTGTTATTCGGTAACTTCTCGGCCAGTCTTGTAATTGGTGTACTCATTTTTTATGTTAAAGACCAACTTGGAGCAAGCTCATCTGAAGTTGGACTTATGTATACTATTTCAGCAGTTGGCGGGCTGCTTGGCGCATCACTAATTAGTCATTTTCGAAAACGCTTTGGAAGAGGAAGCATTTATACGAGTTGTCTACTAGTCGAGGTAATTTCAATGGGCTGTCTGATCTTCGCACCAAATTGGTGGACGATTGGAATCGCCCTTGCCATACGGACATGTGCTACTACTATATCCAATATTGTATACTTTACGATTCGTCAGGAATTTACCCCTAATCATTTGTTAGGCCGTGTCGCCGGAACATCCTCCATGCTAATGAAATTAACAGTTCCTCTTGGTCTATTTATTGCAGGACTCTGGGCAGAATGGTTTCCGATTCCTATTTTATTCGCCATTTCTACATTCATATACCTAATTTTGTTTATCAGGCTTTACTTACATCCCTTTAGGAAGCTTGTGTAATTAGAACTTAACTCTATGAAATTACCCCAAAAAAGGAGCAGCAATTCGCTCCTTTTAATAATTTAATCACACTGATAGAGGTCGTCTGTGGCACATACTGTTCAATATTTCTGCAAAGCGTGTATCGGTAAAACCATCTTACGGTACATGTTCTTCACGACTCCCTTCCGGCGTGTACCGATAGAACCATCTTACGGTACATAATCTTCGCGATTCCATTCAAGCATGTACCGTTAAACCCTTCTTGCGGGACATGCTCACCGCGATTCCCTTCCTGCGTGTACCGCTAGAACCATCTTTCGGTACATGATCTTCACGATTCCATTCAAGCATGTACCGTTAAACCCTTCTTGCGAGACATGCTCACCGCGAATTCAGTAAAGCTTGTACCGATAGAACCCGATTGCGAGACAGCTCATTGTGATTAGTGCACCGAAAGATGTTTCGTCTTAGAAGGAACTCTAGTTACACCCAACCACTACGAAAAAGAGACCCACTCTCCAGTAGGTCCCCTTCTCCAATTAAAGCTTATTCATTTCTTCAACAAGGATTTTGTTAACCATTTGTGGGTTGGCTTGTCCTTTTGTTTGTTTCATGACTTGGCCCACTAGGAAGCCAATCGCTTTACCTTTTCCACTCTTAAAATCTTCGACAGATTGTGGGTTGTTCCCGATAACCTCAACGATAATCTTCGTTAGGGCACCTTCATCAGAGATTTGAACAAGCCCTTTTTCCTTCACGATCGTTTCTGCGTCTCCACCTTTTTCGATTAGCTCTTTGAAAACGGTTTTCGCAATCTTAGAGGAAATTGTTCCGTTCTCGATTAGCTTAATCATGCCTGCAAGACTTGCTGGAGTTAAGGCTATTTCATGTAATTCCTTCTGCTCGGCATTTAGGTAAGCCGAAACTTCACCCATTACCCAGTTTGAAGCTTGCTTTGCATCTGCACCGTTTGCTACTGTTTCTTCAAAGAAGTCCGAGGTTTCTTTCGTAACAGTAAGTACAGCTGCATCATATTCAGGCAGACCCAGTTCTTCGATATATCGCTTTTTACGAGCATCTGGAAGCTCAGGAATTTCTGCGCGTACTCTTTCCATCCACTCATCATCAATATAAAGATCGACTAAGTCAGGCTCTGGGAAGTAGCGGTAGTCATCTGAACCTTCCTTAACACGCATTAAAATAGTAGATTTTGAAGATTCATCGTAACGGCGTGTTTCCTGTTCAATCACTCCACCTTCAGACAAAACTTCCGCCTGGCGAATTTCTTCATATTCAAGACCGCTTCGAACGAACGCAAATGAGTTTAGGTTCTTTAACTCAGTCTTTGTTCCAAATTCTTTTTGACCAACTGGACGCAATGAGATGTTAGCATCACAACGAAGTGATCCCTCTTCCATTTTACAGTCAGATACACCAGTATATTGGACAATTGATTTTAACTTTTCTAAGTATGCATATGCCTCTTCAGGTGTACGAATGTCTGGCTCTGATACGATTTCAATCAATGGAGTTCCTTGACGGTTCAAGTCTACCAATGAATAGCCTCGACCAGAGTGAGTGAGTTTCCCTGCATCTTCCTCTAGGTGTAGACGAGTAATGCCAATTTTTTTCTTTTCACCATTCACTTCGATTTCAATCCAGCCATGTTCCCCAATTGGTTTATCAAATTGGGAGATTTGGTAAGCCTTTGGATTATCCGGATAAAAATAGTTTTTACGGTCAAATTTTGTTTCCTGGTTAATTTCACAGTTTAAAGCCATCGCAGCCTTCATTGCCCACTCAACGGCTTTTTTATTTACAACCGGAAGAACACCTGGGTATCCTAATTCAACGACACTTGTGTTTGTATTTGGAGCAGCCCCGAATTCGTTTGGCGCGCTTGAAAATATTTTTGAATTGGTTTTAAGTTCAACGTGAACCTCTAACCCGATAACTGTTTCAAACTTCATTTTTGTTTTCCCCCCTTACAATTGTGGTTTTTGTTTATGATGATCGGTTGCTTTTTCAAACGCATCTGCAACACGATAAATTGTGCTTTCATCAAAATGTTTTCCGATAATTTGAAGTCCAAGCGGCAGCCCGTTTGAGAAACCACATGGAACGGAAATACCTGGTACACCCGCTAGGTTCACTGGGATGGTAAGAATATCATTCGCATACATGGTAAGTGGGTCCTCCATGTTTTCACCAATTTTAAATGCTGGTGTTGGTGTAGTAGGCCCAATGATGACATCATACTTTTCCAGTACATCTTCAAAGTCTTTCTTGATCAATGTACGAACCTTTTGTGCTTTTTTATAATAAGCATCATAGTAACCTGAGCTTAGTGCAAAGGTTCCGAGCATAATACGACGCTTTACCTCGTCACCGAAGCCCTCGCTTCTCGATTGCTTGTACATTTCAATTAGGTTTTCTGCATTATCTGTACGGTATCCATAACGAACCCCATCAAAACGTGCAAGGTTCGCAGATGCTTCTGATGATGATAGTAAGTAATAAGTAGCAAGTGCATATTTGGAATGTGGAAGTGAAACCTCTTCCCATGTCGCACCAAGTCCCTCAAGAACTTTTAAGGAGTCTAGAACAGATTGACGAACCTCCTCATTCACACCTTCACCAAGGTATTCTTTTGGTACGGCAATTTTTAGACCCTTAACATCACCAGTCAGGGCTGATACATAGTTTGGTACGTCTACATTTGCGGATGTTGAATCCATTGGGTCAATACCAGAAATCGCCTGTAAAAGGTACGCATTATCCTCAACTGTACGAGTCACTGGTCCAATTTGATCTAATGACGATGCAAATGCGATCAAGCCGAAACGTGATACTCTTCCGTACGTAGGCTTTAATCCAACTACTCCACAAAAAGCGGCAGGTTGGCGAATGGAACCACCTGTATCAGAACCAAGTGAGAATAAGACTTCTCCCGCAGCAACTGCTGCTGCAGAGCCACCACTTGACCCTCCTGGAACACGTTCGAGATCCCATGGGTTTTTCGTTACCTTAAATCCAGAGTTTTCATTTGATGAACCCATCGCAAACTCATCCATGTTAAGCTTACCAACCGTAACCGTTTGAGCTGACTTAAGCTTTTGGACAACTGTCGCATCATAGATTGGATCAAAGTTTTCGAGAATTTTACTTGCCGCCGTTGTGCGAAGACCTTTCGTAACGATATTGTCTTTCACACCAATTGGCATACCGAATAATAAGCCTAGATCAGCGCTGTTTCCGAGTGCTTCATCTAATTGCTTCCCATATTCTCTTGCATTTTCCTCATTTAATGTTAAAAAGGCTTGTACCTTATCATCCACCGCGTTGATTTTCTTAAATGATTCCTCAACAAGGTCTGATACTGAAATTTCTTTTTTATGTAAAAGTGAATGTAATTCTGAGATTTTACGATCAAAAAGTGACATCCTTTTTCCCCCCCTTTATTCAATAATAGCTGGTACACGGAACTGACCATCCTTCGCATCTGGTGCATTTTTTAATACTTCTTCAATAGGCAATCCTTCTTTTGCAACATCTTCACGCATTACATTTTTCACGGAAAGAACATGTGAAGTTGGCTCCACATTTTCTGTATCTAATTCATTTAATTGTTCAGCGAACGAAATAATCCCATCCAGCTGTTGTTGGAACACCTTTGCTTCGTCCTCTGTCACAGCTAAACGTGCTAAATTTGCAACATGTTTTACTTCTTCAATCGAAATTCTCGACATTTCCCTTCACCTCCACCGTCCATACCCTTAGGTAATATACTGATAATATCAAAAATTACTCACTTTCGGCAACAATTCCTCCCTCATTCTTCCCGAATTCGACAGGAACCAACGCAAAAATCCGTTTAGGCAGATAATTTTTCTTTTAGATATGGAATTTGTTATAGTAGGATTACAAATTATAGCATTTGGAGTGATAGGTATGGAAAGAATTACTTCTGTCGAACAGTTTAATAAGATTATTCAATCTGAAGGAGCTATTGTAAAATTTGATACAACTTGGTGTCCAGATTGCCGACGCCTAGAAGCGTTCATTGGTGAGATTCTTGAAACTCACAATCGTGTTCCATGGTATAGCATGGACAAGGACGAGTTCCCAGAAATCGCTGAAAAATATGATGTTATGGGAATCCCAAGTCTTCTTTATTATAAAGGTGGAGAAAAGCTTGGCCACTTACACAGTGCAAACGCAAAAACTCCTGAGCAAGTAAATGAATACCTTGAAGGATTAGGAATCTAATCATAAAGTTAGCCGTTATTGCCTAAGTGCAGTAATGGCTTTTTATATTTACTTTCAATCTATTTTTTTAGTTGAACTTTTTTCAGAAAAAGGCTATATATTTGTTATTTTTCAGAAAT
Organism: Bacillus sp. JJ1566; assembly: GCF_036962685.1. Lineage (NCBI taxonomy): Bacteria > Bacillati > Bacillota > Bacilli > Caryophanales > Bacillaceae > Bacillus > Bacillus sp. JJ1566. Next base: position 103,775 of record NZ_JBALOP010000010.1, read on the forward strand.
ACTGAGAAAATAGTAGTATAAATTTTAATTGGAAATGGGAGATTCAGTATGAACGTAAAAATCAATCGTAATGCGGCAAAAGTAATGAAGCAAATGCTTGAAAGTGAAGAATCAGAAGGTAAAATGCTTCGTGTTGTCATCACGGAACATCACGGCAACCATGCCCATTATGCTCTTCAATTTGATAACCCAACAGAGCACGATGAAATTGTAAAAACCGATAAAGATGTTGAGGTCCTGCTTGACACGAGAGATGCTGAATTTTTAGATGGCATTTGGATTCAATTTTACTACGTTCCTGAAGAACAATTTGTCATCACAAATCCGAAAAAAGGTCATCACCACCATTAATATTAGGCGCGGAGAATTCTCCGGGCCATTTTTGTTTTCATTCAAAAGGTCAAGAGACCTTACTACCACTTAAAATGACGTTTTTATTATCATTTTCTATAAAATATAAATAGTATGTATGTTTACTGTAAATCATGTCTTTTAGCAAATGATCTATTGTATATTGTTACTAGATTGGAAGCTAGTCAACCAATCCATAAAAATATTATCTGGAGGTATTGTAACCAATGAAAAAGAACTTATTGTTTAAAATTGGCGCTTCTCTACTAGCTATTTTCTTAATGACGGCTTGCAGCAGCGAAGATACGGATACTGAACAAGAACAGCCAGATACTGAACAAAGTGATCAAACAGAGACAGAGGATGAAGCAGAAGAGGAAACAGAATAAGAATTAAGCCCATATTTGAATAACTCCCACTCTACGATAAGAGTGGGAGTTTTATTTTTACAACATTTCTGATGTTGTTTTTGCTTGCATGTGAAGGATTAGGTAATCCGGGCCGCCCGCTTTTGAGTCCGTTCCAGACATATTGAAGCCACCAAATGGCTGATAGCCTACAATTGCACCTGTACATCCACGGTTGAAGTAAAGGTTACCCACGTGGAAGTCTTCCTTTGCCTTTTCGATATTTGCACGGTTGTTTGAAATAACCGCACCTGTTAATCCATATTCTGTGTTGTTCGCAATCTCAATCGCGTGGTCAAAGTCACGGGCTTTACTGAACGCTACTACAGGGCCAAAGATTTCTTCTTTCATGATGCGTGCGTCCTCACGAACATCAGCGAAGATGGTTGGTTGGATGAACCAGCCCTTGGAGTCGTCACCTTCTCCGCCATGAAGTAGTTTTCCTTCGTTCTTTCCAATCTCAACATAGCTCATAATCTTGTCGTAAGCACCTTGGTCATTAACCGGCCCCATATAGGTTGCCTTTTGCGCAGGATCCCCGACTGTTAATTCTTTAGTTAATTCAACAGCACGGTTTAAAACCTCATCATATACATCTTCTACAACAACTGCTCGTGAACAAGCTGAACATTTTTGTCCAGAGAATCCAAATGCAGATGCAACAATTGATTTTGCCGCTAATTCTAAATCTGCTTCTTTATCAACGACAATTGTATCTTTACCGCCCATTTCCGCGATTACACGTTTCAACCAAATTTGGCCTTCATTTAGTTTGGAAGCACGTTCGTAGATTCGTAGACCCACATCACGTGAACCTGTAAAACTAATAAACCGAGTTTTTGCGTGATCTACTAAGTAGTCACCAACCTCAGAGCCACTTCCTGGAATATAGTTAACAACCCCTGCTGGTAATCCTGCCTCTTCAAGAACTTCCATGAATTTTGCAGCGATTACTGGAGTTGTACTAGCTGGTTTAAGTAATACAGTGTTACCTGAAACTAAGGCAGCTGTTGTCATGCCAGCCATAATCGCAAACGCGAAGTTCCAAGGCGAAATGACAACTCCTACACCTAATGGGATGTAAGTAAAACGATTATGCTCAATTGAACGGCTTTCTACTGGAATTCCATCCTTTAATTTTAACATTTGACGTCCATAGTACTCCATGAAATCAATCGCCTCTGCAGTATCCGCATCCGCTTCATTCCATGGCTTACCCGCTTCTTTTACGAGTATAGCGGAGAACTCATGCTTGCGGCGACGAACAATCGCTGCAGATTTAAAAAGAATATCAGCACGCATTTCCGGGCTTGATTTTCTCCATGTTTGGAAAGTTTCATGGGCGACCTTCATAGCCTTCTCAGCTAACTCACGATTTGCTTTTGAAACACGGCCAATCACTTCTTCCTTGTTTGCAGGGTTAACAGAGACGATTTTATCTTCGGTTGAGATACGCTCACCACCAATGATTAGGTCGTAATCATTGCCTAAATAAGCTTCAACAGTTTTAAGGCCGGCCTCAAACGCTTTCTTATTTTCTTCAATTGAAAAATCCGTAAATGGTTCATGTTTATATGGTACTACCATTCTACTTCGCCTCCCTTTGTAGTAAATCAAATGCGCCTCGGCGTATTTGCGCTCAGATTTTTTAGGCCCACACGAGGTGGGTCACAAAGACGTTGCCACAGGAAGTGGCGCTCTTAGTCTTTGATCCTACGCTCGAAAAATTACCCTTTAAAAATCTGTGGCACCCGCCGGAGGCTTTAACTTTATTTAGCAGGAGTAGGAGCTTCTGCTAAATAAAGTTAAACTAACAATATCATTCTACTAAAATAAAGCGCTTTCTTCAAATGAGAATGAACACAAAAAATAAGACCTAACCCAAATGGTTAGATCTTGTTTTCTGCGTTTAATTATAGACGTGTACGGTTGGTTCACTTTCACCTGCATCCCGTATGATGACACTTTCTGCACCACTTTCGGATTCTATATAAACCTGAAGTGAAATATAGTTCTCAAAATGCTCCATGATTAGGCCTGTTACATATTGGGTAAATCCGATTACCTCTGCCTTTCCATAGAATTGCATTGGAATGGTTAACGTGAGCTCCTGTAATTCTTCATCCTTGTAAAAGCCTTTTCCGACAACTGCTGTGAAATTCGGGAAAAAATCCGCAATCGCATCAGAAAAGTTTTGTACCATTAATGAGTCCTCACGATAATTATTTTTCGCCTCTGTTGATGGGAAGAAATAATACTTTTCATTGATGGTTTCCCACTTTCCAATTTTAAAGGAGTTCGCATCTACCTTTGCCTTCATAATAAAGTTCCCTGGAGCAACAGAGCTAGCCGCCTCCTGTTTAAATAGAGCAACAACTATAGGAATATCCCGAATACTTGTATATTCTTTCTGGGTTCGAATTCGGTTAATGATTTCCTCAGCGGCTTTTTTCCCTTCGCTCTCAATATCGGCATTGGATATCTGTACATCCCTTGGATAGCCACCCATTGAAGCAGGAAGATTGTAATAGTGATGGGAGTTCATGCCAATCCCGATGACAATCCCTCCAACCTCTAATTTATCCTCATTATTTTTAATTAAATAATTTTGCTCCGTAATCGCCCCAATATAAATCGGGCTTTTTTGCATCGCCGCTTCATAACCTGGGTCCTCATTTGAGGTGTCAAAAATCGGATTTAGCCCTTCATTTGGCAATTCTTTCACACTTTTTAAATTTTTCGCTTTCGCTTGCGCCACTTCATAGGCTTTTTGCTGAGCATCGGATCTTTTTCGCTTTAACCAGTCTTGAACCGTTTCTTTTTCTAAATACTGCCCTTCCTGGAAAAAGTATTTATTCGATGGGAATTGATCCTGAGCAATTCGCATCAATCCAGTCTCAAATTCATCAATATCCAAACGATTGTTAATATACGCTGAGACAATCCCCCGTGCTTTTCCTGTTTTATAAGGGATAACCGCTTTATAATAGGAATCTGAAATATTATATCTAGGTATGATCGCTTTTTCTGCTTTTTTATCTGAATCCTGAACGACCTCTGTCTCTTGGTCAAATTTCGGGGCACATCCAGATAAGAGAAGCAACAACGCCAAGCCTAGAATGTATAGGTTTCTCACGCTCGAACACCTCTTACTTCCTTAGTTCTTGTACCAGTCTATCCTCATCCCAAATCTCAATTTGCAAATCCTGTGCTTTTGTAAGCTTTGAGCCAGCTGCTTCACCTGCAATTAGAAGATCTGTGCTTTTACTTACACTTCCTGTAACTTTTCCTCCAAGAGCCTCAATCTCTGCTTTTGCATCATTCCTAGTTAATTGCTCAAGCTTCCCTGTGAGGACGATGGTTTTTCCAGCAAAGTAGGAATCACTATCTTCCACTGATACAAGCTTAGGACCCTTGTATTCCAAATTAATACCATATTCACGTAGTTCATTTAAAAGATCATGAACCTCTGGTTGCTCGAAATAAGTGACAACCGCATCTGCCATTTTTTCCCCGATTTCATTGATTGCCGTCAGTTCTTCCAGAGTAGCAGCCTGAAGCTTATCCATTGTTTCGAAGTGCTGTGCTAAGGTCTTTGCAGCCTTTGCCCCCACATGGCGAATTCCTAAACCAAATAATAGCTTTTCTAAGGAATTAGACTTGGATGCCTCAATGGCAGTAAGCAAATTATCTACTGATTTTTCACCCATTCGTTCAAGATTAATTAGTTGTTCGTGCGTCAATGTGTAAATATCAGCAACATCGGCGATTAGTTTTTCAGCAAATAATTGTGAAATAACCTTTTCTCCGAGACCATCAATATTCATTGCATTACGAGAAACGAAATGAATTAAACCTTCCCTAATCTGAGCTGGACATTTCGGGTTGATACAGCGTAATGCTACCTCTGTGTCTAGGCGGACTAGCTCACTGTTACATTCAGGACAATGTGTCGGCATGAAGAACTCCGACTCATCGCCCGTTCGTTTTTCAACAAGAACATTCACAACCTCTGGAATGATGTCCCCTGCCTTTTTCACAACAACCGAATCTCCAATACGGATATCCTTTTCACGGATTAAATCCTCATTATGAAGGGATGCACGCTGAACGGTTGTACCCGCAACACGAACTGGCTCTAAAATCGCAGTTGGTGTAATGACTCCCGTTCTACCCACACTTAATTCGATATCGATTAATTTGGTAACGACCTCTTCGGCAGGAAACTTATAGGCAATCGCCCAACGCGGACTTTTTGCTGTAAAACCAAGCTCATCCTGTTGGTCGAAGGAATCAACCTTTATCACGATTCCATCAATTTCATACGCAAGTGTTGGACGCTTTTCTGTCCATTCCTTAATATAACCAAGGATTTCCTCAACGCTTGCACATTTTCTTCGTTCTGGATTTGTTTTAAACCCTGCTTCATCAAGCATATTAAGGCCTTCACTATGTGACTCAACACCTAAATTTGTTGTATCAGCAATGGCATATAAAAAGATATCGAGATTACGGCTAGCGGCAATTTTCGGGTCAAGCTGCCTTAATGAACCAGCTGCTGCATTTCGTGGATTCGCAAATGGTTCTTCCTCATTCTCAAGTCTTGCAGCATTTAGCTTTTCGAATGATTTTCTTGGCATAAACGCCTCCCCACGCACTTCAATATCAAGTGCCCTCTTTAAACGAAGAGGTATCGAACGGATTGTTTTTAGATTAACGGTAATATCTTCACCAATTGTCCCATCACCACGAGTTGAGCCTTGGACAAAACGCCCTTGCTCATAGCGAAGCGACACAGCAAGACCATCTATCTTTAACTCACACACATAGGAAATAGAATCACCAACTGCCTGTCTAGCACGGCGGTCAAAATCACGTAAATCCTGCTCATTGAATGCATTTCCTAGACTTAGCATAGGGATTTGGTGTTCTACTTTTCGAAAGGATTCGAGAACCTGCCCTCCGACGCGGACGGTAGGAGAATCCCCAGTCTTGAGTTCAGGGTATTCCTCCTCAAGCTGGATTAATTCCCGCATTAACCGATCATATTCTGCGTCTGGTACAGAGGGATTATCCAATACATGGTATTCATAATTGTATTGATTTAAAAGCTCATGAAGCTCATGAACTCTTTCTTGTGCTGCCATTTTGTCCATAGATCCAATCCTCTCCTTAATCAAATGCGCCATAGCGTATTTGCGCCCGATTTTTTTCGAGCTTGCCTCGAAAAATTTCCTTTGAAAAATCGTGGCATCCGCCGGAGGCATTAACTTTATTTAGTCAGGGGTCAAACCCCAAACTGAATTGTTTAGTTCTATTGCATTAGCATTAACTTTGATATAGGACTCTACTGAATAAAGTTAATTTGTCTTTGTGATTGGAGCAAATTTTGCAAGTAATCGTTTGATTCCTGTTGGACTAGGGAATGCAATGTCCAATTCCTTCGATTCCCCTTCTCCTTTTACACTAACAACCGTACCAATTCCCCATTTTTTATGCTCAGCCTTGTCTCCAACCTTCCAGCCAATTTCATCTCCACCAGTTGACTGTGCAATTGGTCTGGAGAATACTTTTCGTTCAGGTTGTCTCGATGGCGAAGATGATGAAGAAAACGGAGTACGCATTTGCTGTCTGCGCTGTTCACCTAAATCTTCAAGAAGCTCTTCTGGAATTTCCGCAATGAAACGGGACACTGGATTCATTGAAGTACGGCCATATAGAGTTCTCATTTGGGCATTCGATATATATAGCTCTTCCTCTGCCCTTGTGATTCCCACATACGCAAGTCGTCGTTCTTCTTCCATTTCAGCCTCTTCCATTAAGGAACGACTATGCGGGAAGACTCCTTCTTCCATGCCCATCAAAAAGACGACAGGAAATTCAAGTCCCTTTGCTGAGTGCAAGGTCATCAGGACAACAGCATTATTTTTATCATTTTCATCTTCATCAAGCTTATCAATGTCTGCTACCAATGCTAAATCCGTTAAAAAGGCCACAAGACTCTTATCATCATTAGCCTTCTCAAAGTTTTGTGTAACAGATAAAAATTCTTCTATGTTTTCGATTCGGCTTTGAGATTCAAGTGTTTTTTCAGTCTTCAACACTTCTAGGTATCCAGTCTTCTCTAATACGTTCTCCACCAATTCAGTAACCGATAAATAATCCTGCATCTGGCCCCAATTATGGATTAAATCACGAAACTCACGTAATGAATTAGTTATTTTCGCACTTAAACCGATTTGCTCAACCTCCTGCAAAGCTTGGAAGATTGATAGGTCCTGAGCAATTGCATAGTTTGCAATTTTATCAATCGAGGTTGCGCCAATTCCACGCTTCGGCACATTAATAATTCTCGCTAAACTAATATCATCATCTGGATTTGAAATAACGCGTAAGTATGCCAAAATATCCTTGATTTCCTTACGGTCATAGAACTTAATACCGCCGACAATCTGATAGTTGATATTAGATTTAAGCAACACTTCCTCCATTACACGGGATTGTGCATTGGTTCGATATAAAATCGCGATATCTTTATAGGAACGTTTTCCGCCATTTACGAGTTCACGTATTTTTCCGGCTACAAATTGCGCTTCTCCGGACTCACTGTCCGCACGATAATAGAAAAGCTTATTCCCTTCATCATTCTCCGTCCAAAGATTTTTTGCTTTACGATTCATATTATTTTGGATGACCTGATTAGCCGCCTTAAGTATTCGTTGTGTTGAACGATAATTTTGTTCAAGAAGAATTACTTTAGCATGTTTGTAGTCCTTTTCAAATGAAAGGATATTGGCGATATCCGCCCCACGCCAACGATAGATGGACTGATCAGAATCCCCTACAACACATAAATTCTTAAATCTTGATGCAAGGAGCTGAACTAAGATATACTGTGCACGGTTTGTATCCTGATACTCGTCCACATGGATATATTGAAACTTCCGTTGATAGAATTCTAGCACTTCTGGAACTCGCTGGAAAAGCTGAATCGTAGTCATAATGAGATCATCAAAATCAAGTGCCTGGTTTTTGCGAAGGCGTTTTTGGTACAACTTATAGACATCACTAACAATTTGCTCGTACATGCCACCCGCTGTTTTCTCATACTCATCAGGTGTTTGTAATTCATTTTTCGCACTACTAATTGTGCCAAGAATCGAACGTGGATCAAATTTCTTCGGATCGATGTTTTTCTCTTTTAAAATATTTTTGATAACCGAAAGTTGGTCGGTTGTATCCAAAATTGAAAAGTTACGGCTGAACCCCATCCGGTCGATATCTCTTCGTAAAATTCGAACGCACATGGAGTGAAACGTTGAAATCCAAATGTCTTCAGCCGCACCCCCTAAGATCGCTTGAACACGCTCCTTCATCTCACGAGCTGCCTTGTTCGTGAAGGTGATCGCCAAAATATTCCATGGAGCTATTTCCTTTTCCACCATTAAATACGCAATACGGTGTGTCAGAACTCGAGTCTTTCCACTCCCCGCACCCGCCATAATTAAAAGTGGACCATCTGTTGCTTTAACCGCTTCTTGTTGTTGTTCGTTTAATCCCGCTAACAATTTATTGCTGATAAATTGCAACTTCTTCACCGTCCTATTCATAATCAAATACGCCTTGGCGTATTTGCGCCCAGAATTTTTCGAGCTTGCTCGAAAAATACCTTTAAAAATCTGTGGCATCCGCCGGAGGCTATAATTTTATACATTCGGGGTTTTAAACTTGAATGAATCGAACATACATTCTATTTTACCCGATTTGCTAATAAATTTCCATGCTTATCCCTTAACAGCTTGTACTGTTTTTAAAGCTGTATTTAAGTCTTCATAAATACTATTTCCAACGACAACTGTGTCTGCGTGTCTGCCCATCTCTTTTGCTTGCTGGGCAGTCTTTATTCCACCGCCATAAAACAGTTTTGTTGTTTGTAGATTGTTTTTGACTGCCTCTACGACTTCTATATCGCCATAGGTTCCGCTATATTCTAAGTAAAAAATCGGGAGCGAAAACATTTTCTCCGCCATTATAGCATAGGCGATCGTTTCATCCTTCGTTAGGGAAGCATTGGCACGCGTAAGTTTAGCTGCCTTGCAGTCTTCGTTCAGGATGCAATAACCTTGCATAATCATTTCATCCCAATTCATAACTTCCCCATATTCCTTAACCGCCTCATGATGCAGGCCCATCATCCATCTTGTGTCACTGCTATTTAAAACGGTTGGAATAAAATATAAATCAAAGCCAGGTGTGACTGACTCTATATTTGAAATTTCTAAAACAGCAGGTACCGTGTGGCGTCGGATTCGGGACATGAGGTGAAGGACATTGTCTAGCGTCACCCCATCCGTTCCACCAACTATAATCGCATCAGTACCAGATTCACAAATTGCGTCTAAATGTTCATCGCTGATTTCCTTATTTGGATCCAGCTTAAAAACATGTCTCCATTCTCTAAAATCGTACATGAAGATCCTCCATTCATCTTTCCATTCCTCCATTATAACAAAACTACACGCATCTATTAATACCTAGGTGGATTTCGCAAAAAATGTAATAATTAGATGGCGGCTGATGAGTTTGGTAGGTAGAATCACATAAGCACCTTATTTAATTTCACTTTTGGATATGACAAAATCCTCTTTATCATTGGACTTTTGGTTGATAATGGTAAAGGTCATAGTAGAAACATCATATATAAACGGACTATTGGATAATAAAGGAAATGCCATAAACATAAACCTCACTTATAAATGGATATTTGTATGAATCTGGAAAAACTCATAGCATAAACTTCATTTACGAACAAACATTTGTATTATTTTGGTAAAAGCCTTGAGTTAAACTTTGTTATGATTTGTGATGAACTTTGAAAAATCCTGCTTTTAGAAAATTCCAAAGAAAAAAGCCGAAACCCCAAGGCTTCAGCTTTTCCGCATCCATTATTTTTTTTCCAATTCTTTCACACGGTCGAGCGCCATTTGATAGGCATCGTTCCCGTAGTTTAAGCAACGCTTTACACGTGAAATGGTTGCTGTACTTGCTCCTGTTTCTGTTTCAATCTTATGGTATGTGTTCCCTTCTTGAAGCATTCTAGCTACTTCAAGGCGTTGAGCCAATGACTGAATTTCATTTACAGTACATAAATCATCAAAGAATCGATAGCACTCCTCAAGGTCATTCAGTGAAAGGACTGCATTAAATAATTGATCAAGTTCTTTCCCACGTAATTTGTCAATTTGCATATAGATTAGTATCTCCCTTATTATGATGTTTTTTTAATTTCCAAACGAAACGGCACCTGGGATTCCTGGTGATGTTGGAATTATATTAATCCATGTTTTTCCTGGTACAAAGCCTACTTCTTCCCCATTTGCAAAAGGAACAATTCGTCCCTCAACATTTCTCCATTCAATTTCCTGTGCTTTTCCTTCTTGAAGCAAATAGCCTTTTCCTCCAGATGTTATATCAATCGCACGTCTACCATAATCATCAATAAGTCGATGATTCATCTCAACGATAAGTACATTATCCAGTAAAACCGGTGTATTCGTTTCTCGGTCTACAGTTTGAGCGCCTCCGCTATAACGCTCATACTTCCCTTTATCTTGATTAAAGTCATAGACTGCAGCAAAAATATCTCTTGATGAATAGGACACTCGAACATGCTCAGCTGGTGTTCCTTCAATACCACCTACTTCATCTTCTGATAAAAATCCAAAGCTTGGAACATCATCTTTCATTGAATATCCTTGTTTGTCTGCCCCTTCAAGAATATTTTCAAATGAAATATACGAGTTATGTGGAGCAACGTTATGGTTAGCCCTCCAAAATAGAGTACCATCATACACCATTCCATTAATGTTATCGACTTGCCCGCTATTTAATATTTGCTGGGCTTCAGGGCTCCAACCGTGTGCCACATATAGGGCATCAAAACCTTTGCTCAACTCAATATAATAATCTCTCGCACTACGAACAGGTCCAATAATCTCTGGTTTCTCACTTTGGAACACAGCAAGGAAGCGTGTAACATCTCCCTCAGCTAACACTTCATACACGACATCAGCCATGTGTAAACCTGATTGTGGCCGTGCTTGCGGATGATTGTTAACCATAACAGCAAAAGGACGGTTATTTACATCATCATTTGTTTCAATCCCGGTCAGTGGGAAAATATGTTCAAACTCTTGGGTTGGTTCTTCTTTTGCAACCGGCTCCGTCTGCTTTGGTTCATGCTCATCCTGCTGCTTCGCTGCTTCTTTATTACTACATGCTGCGCTAAGAAGTAATAGGAAAATTCCTAGAATGTATAAAGTCTTTTTCATTATCGAGCACACAACCTTTATTAAATTAAATTAAATGTAACTTGATAAATTTGTTTCACACTGCTGAATCCTTTTATATTTTAACGCATTATTGACGGAAAGAGTACTATTTTGTTCATGACATCGTAAATCCCTTGAGGTGTGATGCGAATATACGGCAAATGTGTAGACGACAAAAACGTCAATGTATAGATTGGATCACTATGGCTGTACCCACGTTCCCGTACTAAATGAACAAATTCCTTCTCGAGCGAACTTAATTCTACCACCGATTTTGCAGATGTAACTCCCCCTAAGTCCAAAGGAATCTCATGTAAAACCTTACCGTTTTCAGTTAGGACAATACCACCACCAATTTCTTTCATCCGATTAAAGGCAAGGAGCATATCATTTTTATTTTTACCAATTAGTACAAAATCACCCGTATTTGAAAAAGAACTTGCAAATCCGGAGATACGCTTAGCAAAACCTTTCACAATCGTGTTGACACGCCATTTTCCTTCACGGTCCAAAAGCATCAGGAAGCTTTCATCATGAGCCATTGAAAGTTCATCATAGGAGGCATCAATGGTAATCGAATATGGCTTCATAATCACGGCATTTTCCATCTTCATCCCAAATGGCATTGAAAACTGAAGGTCATCTAGTGTTAGTTCCCAGTTTGTTGCAAGATTTGAAAAACCTTGGCCACTCCATGGAAATTCCGGAAATGCATTCATGTCTTTATTATCCCGCTTTACCCAGACACCTTTAGCAAGAACTGATTCAGGTGTGGGATTGTCTTTTGCTGATAAAATATTTAGGTTTGCGATTCTTCCTGTTGCAATCATCCCATGGAGGTTCTCCATATTGTAATGCCTGGCAACATTAATCGTCGCCATATTGTAAGCATCGATGATTGGAACGCCTTTTTCAATTGCAATTTTAATCATGTTATCAATGATTCCCTGCCCGTAAAACGCCGGCGGTGAGCCATCAGTAGTAAAGATGAATTTATCATATTGATCAATGCCAATTTCATGAATTTCATCTAAAATTTTCGGCAAGTCTGGACGAATCGATGAGTATCTTAATGAGGTCGTGTATCCTTGAAGCAGACGATTCAATACATCTGTTCCAGTCATGGATTCATGATCACAATCAGCTCCCAATAGCATCATTTTTGCTAGCGTTCTTTCCGAGGCACCTGGAAAATGCCCTTCTACCTTTTTACCAATCCTCTTTGTTTCTTGAATCCAATGGAGCATAAGGTCATCGCCGTCAAGCAGCTTTGGCCATCCTGTCAATTCTCCACCTTGAACAACTGAGTCATGCTCAATCCAGCTTAGCACATTTCCATTTGAAAATGCTTGTTCCTCATGATGGATTTCGGTCTGAGGATCGTATCGGCACCACCAATACATGGTAACAGGAAGTTTTTTCATTTCTTCCAAAAAAGAAAACGCTTTCTTTTTTGCCGTTTGTAAGGCAAGTACTAAGTTATCATTGATGATTGTTGTCGTCCCTGTTTGGGATGCATATTGAGCAAATGAGTGGGGATTATATAAATGAAAAGAATGTGCATGAGGTTCAATGTAACCTGGCACGACAAATTTCCCATCACACTCTACTACTTCACAGTCAGTGAGTTTTGATGGCAGCTGCTGACCAACATACACAATGCGATCTTGGTAAATCCAAATATGTGCGTTGATCCATTTCTTTAACATTTGATTTAAGTATGTGACATTTTTTAATAGAATCGTTGGTGATTTTTTTCCATCTATGACAGCAACATGTTCTCGAAGTTGCTTATTTTTCCAGCGGTATCGTTGCCCAACCATTAACCATCTCTCCAATCTCAGCTAAAACTCCATGGAAGCGCTTTACATTATAGTACCATATTAATCGATTTAGTGCATTAAAGACTTTGTGAAAATTTGTAAAAATTTCTAAGGTCCTTTGTAAAGATATGCGAACGGAGGTAATCATATGAAACCGAATATCGGGCTTATTAATGCGATGGTACGGATCACTTGTGGGTTTACGATGCTTGCTTGGGCAACATCAAAAATGGTAAAACGCCCTTGGCGTCAAAGCTTTCTTTTGGTCGCATTGCTTGGAGGAATGAAAGTAGCTGAGGGGATAACTCGTTTTTGTCCGCTTACGGCTCTCTTTTATGAATATTGTGAAAGAAAACAAGAGGAGCCAGAACCACAAAAGCAGCTTCCTCCGGTTAATCCATCATAAAAAAGGTAAGAGGGCGATCCTCTTACCTTTTTGTATTTGTATCTTCTAATTGCGTTTAGAGTAATTGCGCGTTATTTTTTGGAATTGCGCTTTAGATAAGAAGATATGCGCTTTAATTAAACGAATTGCGCTTTAGCCTGGTTAATTACGCTATAAGCTAAAGCCTTGTTCCCAATATCTTTTCGGTAAAATAGGTTGGAACACTGAATTTTTACAGCTTCTTTATAGACAAAGTTCTGCGCATCTTCAAGGCTTTCACCACTTGCAACAACGGTTAAAACCCTTCCGCCATTCGTAACAAAATGCTCATTCACCATGTCTGTTCCGGCATGGAACACAGTAATATTTTCATCTAGAGTGTTTAGTCCTTCGATGACTGCTCCTTTTTCATAGCTTTCTGGATAGCCTTTCGAAGCGAGCACAACACCAAGAGTTGCTTTGTCAGACCACTCGAGGGCAATCTCTTTCTGAGCAAGCAAACCTTCAATGACTTCGATAAAATCAGACTCTAAACGCGGTAGCACGACTTGTGTTTCAGGGTCGCCAAAACGGGCATTGTATTCAATGACCTTAGGTCCATTTTCGGTTAAAATTAACCCCGCATAAAGGATTCCCGTAAAGCTGCGTCCTTCAGTTTCCAACGCTTTAACAGTTGGAGTAATGATCGTTTCAATCGCTGTTTGGACAACTTCTTCTGAAATTTGTGGAACTGGGGAATAGGCTCCCATTCCTCCTGTGTTAGGACCTTCATCATTGTCAAAGGCACGCTTATGATCCTGTGAAATAACCATTGGATAGGCTGTTTTTCCGTCCACAAAAGCCATTAATGAGAATTCTTCTCCCGCAAGAAACTCTTCAATGACAACCTGAGCGCTTGCTTCGCCAAATTTGTTCGCCTCAAGCATGTCATAAATGCTTTCTAAGGCTTCATCTAAAGTAAGAGCCACTGTCACACCTTTACCGGCAGCTAAACCATCCGCTTTGATTACGATTGGTGCACCCTTTTCTAAGATATATTGTTTGGCTTCTTCATAGGATGTGAATGTTTCATACTCCGCAGTTGGAATATTGTATTTTTTCATGATTTCCTTCGCAAACGATTTGCTTCCTTCAAGCAGTGCTGCTTCTTTTGTTGGTCCAAAAATAGCTAGGCCCTCTGCTTGGAATCGATTGACGATCCCGTTGATTAACGGAACCTCCGGGCCAACAAGGGTAAGACCGATTTGTTCCTTCTTGACGAACTCGATTAGACTGTCAAAATCATTTTCATCGATGTTGACTAATGTTGCGAAATCCTGCAAACCCGGATTACCTGGTGCAGCATATACTGTATCTACTTTTGGACTTTGGGTAACCTTCCAGACAAGTGTATGTTCACGGCCACCGCGGCCAACTACTAGTACCTTCACTTTTTCACCTCATTACAAATGTTAGGATTAATGTTTAAAATGACGTACTCCGGTAAAGACCATTGCGATTCCGTATTCGTCTGCTTTTTGAATGGACTCTTCGTCACGAATCGATCCACCTGGTTGGATAATGGCTGTAATGCCTGCTTTTGCTGCCGTCTCTACGGTGTCACCCATTGGGAAGAAAGCATCTGAAGCAAGTGCCGAGCCTTTTGCCTTTTCACCGGCTTGATGAATCGCGATATTCGCTGATCCAACACGGTTCATTTGGCCCGCGCCAATTCCAATTGTCATATCGTCTTTTGCTAACACAATCGCATTTGATTTAACATGTTTTACAACCTTCCAACCAAGCTTTAAATCAGCCCATTCTTGCTCCGTTGGTTCCCGCTTTGTCGGAATGGAAATGGTTGCATCGTCTAAACCATATGCATCTTCATCCTGAACGAGCAATCCACCACGGACGGACACTAGCTTCTTCTCAACCTTCTGGTCATCAGAAAAATCGACAGTCAGTAGGCGTAAATTTTTCTTTGAAGAAAGAATCTCAAATGCTTCCTCGCTAAATGATGGAGCAATAATAATTTCAAGGAAAATTTCACGCATTTTATGAGCCGTTTGGGCATCAACTTCACGGTTAACAGCAATAATTCCACCAAAAATAGAGGTTGAATCTGCTTCATATGCTTTTTGATATGCTTCCTCTAGCGTATTTCCAACCCCAACACCACAAGGGTTCATATGTTTTACTGCTACGGCTGCTGGCTCTTTGAATTCTTTCACGATTTGAAGGGCAGCATCTGCATCATTAATGTTATTGTAAGATAATTCTTTCCCGTGTAATTGTGTCGCAGACGCAATGGATACGGGCGTGCCTAATGGCTTTTTATAGAATGCCGCTTTTTGATGTGGGTTTTCTCCGTAACGAAGATCTTGTTTCTTCTCATAAGTAACCGTTAAGGATTCTGGACTTTCCTCACCTGCTGCTTTTGTTAAAAACTCAGCAATAACTGCATCATAAGCAGCTGTATGACGGAATACCTTTGCACCTAAGCGAAGCTTTGTGTCAGCGGTAACTTCACCATTCCCGTCAATCTCCGCTAAAACTGTATCGTAATCCTGTGGATCAACGACAACTGTTACATACTTGTGGTTTTTAGCAGCAGAACGAAGCATAGAAGGTCCGCCAATATCGATATTTTCAATTGCATCTGCAAACTGAACGTCTGGCTTTGCAATTGTTTGTTGGAATGGATATAGGTTTACAACAACTAAATCAATTGGCGTAATATGATGTTCCTGAAGCTGTCTAACATGTTCTTCATTTTCACGAACTGCAAGGAGTCCACCATGAATATTTGGATGAAGAGTCTTTACACGTCCATCCATGATCTCAGGAAAGCCTGTTACTTCTGAAATTCCGATCACAGTTAGTCCAGCTTCCTCAAGAGTACGCTTTGTACCTCCGGTTGAAATGACTTCAACACCTTTTTCAATTAGGCCTTTCACAAATGGAACAAGGCCTTGTTTATCTGAAACACTGACAAGTGCACGTTTGATTGCCACCCTAATTCACTCCTTACTGTAGATTTCCTGTCTTCGATGCTACAAGTGATTGCAAGATCTGTGGATAAAATTCATGTTCGATTTGATGTACTTTTTCTTCGATGCTTTCTAACGTATCTCCTGGTTCGATTGCTATTTCTCGCTGGGCAATGATTGGACCGGTATCCATTCCTTCATCAACATAATGAATCGTAACGCCGGTCTTGTCGACACCTGCTTGAAATGCCTGACCAATCGCATCCTTGCCTGGAAATGCAGGCAATAATGAAGGATGGATATTCACAATTTCGTTTCGATACGCCTGTAGAAGAGTGTCGCCAATTAATCTCATATACCCAGCTAACACGATTAATTCTACATTTTTCGTACGTAGCAGCTCTACAATTTCCGCTTCAAAAAGTGACTTTTCTGGATATTCTTTCGGTGAAAAAACAAAGGTCTCCACCCATTCCTTTGAAGCCCGTTCAATAACTTTCGCACCAGGTTTATCACAAACTAAAACTTTTATTTCTGCCGCAAGTCTTCCTTCTTTAATCGAATCAACAATAGCTTGAAAGTTTGTACCACTACCTGATGCAAAAACTGCTATTTTTTTCATACAAGTGCTCCTCCACCAAAGGTTACACTGTTTCCTTCTTTCATACGTCCAATAATATACGCCTTTTCACCTTGCTCTTCAAGAAGTTCAATCACATCATGTAGAATCGCATCTTCAACGGCAAGCACCATCCCAATTCCCATATTGAAAATATTAAACATTTCTTTTCGATTAAGGTTTCCAGTTTCTTGGAGAAGATCAAAAATTGGTGGAATTGGCCATGATCCATAATCAATTTCAGCCCCCACACCTTCTGGTAGCATACGAGGAATATTTTCGATAAAGCCTCCACCTGTAATATGGGACATACCTTTAATTTCAAACTTCTCCATTGCTTTAAGCAAGGATTTTACATAAATTTTAGTAGGCTGTAGAAGCTCTTCGCCTAGTGGACGACCAATTTCTCCATACGTTTCGTTGAGGTCTAACTTGCCATCCTCTAGCAACACTTTACGTACAAGTGAATAGCCGTTACTGTGAATTCCACTTGAGGAAAGTCCGATTAGAACATCGCCGGGCTTAATGGAAGTTCCTGTTACAAGCTTGGATTTTTCGGCAACTCCTACTGAAAAACCAGCAAGGTCATATTCATCCTCACTATACATTCCTGGCATTTCAGCTGTCTCACCGCCAATTAATGCACAACCCGCTTGCTCACAACCGTCCGCAATTCCTTTTACAATCTGCTCGATTTTTTCAGGCTGAGCTTTCCCACAAGCTATATAATCTAAAAAGTATAAGGGCTCAGCACCTTGAACCACAATATCATTTACACACATTGCAACTGCGTCGATTCCAATTGTATCGTGCTTATCCATCATAAAAGCCAACATGAGCTTTGTGCCAACCCCGTCTGTGCCTGAAACCAATACAGGCTCTTTCACGTTGACCTTCGAAAGGTCGAACATGCCTCCAAAGCTACCAAGTCCACCCATAACTTCAGGGCGAACAGTTTTTGCGACATGCTTTTTCATTCTGGAAACAGCCTCATAGCCTGCTTCAATGTCTACTCCTGCTTGCTTATAAGCATTTGCCATTGTCCCATACACCTCTACTTTTATTTAACTGAATACTTTTTCGTGTGGCAATACCGTGTCTGGGAAGATCTCTGTTGGATATTTGCCAGTAAAACAAGCCATACATAGTCCGCGAGTTTCCCCTTCAAACGGTCTTCCAATCGCTTTTATTACCCCTTCTGGACTTAAAAATGTTAATGAATCCGCTCCAATGATTTCACGAATTTCCTCAACCGAATGTGAAGAAGCAATCAATTCCTCATGTGTAGAAGTATCAATTCCATAGAAGCATGGATTCGGCATTGGTGGTGAACTAATGCAGACATGAACCTCTGTTGCTCCTGCTTCACGAAGCATTTTTACAATTCGTCGACTTGTCGTCCCGCGTACGATTGAATCATCAACCATCACTACACGTTTTCCTTCAACAACACCACGGACAGCCGAGAGCTTCATTTTTACCCCTTGTTCACGTAGCGCTTGGGAAGGCTTAATAAAAGTTCTGCCTACATATCGATTTTTTAGTAAACCAAGCTCATACGGAATTCCCGATTCTTCTGCGTATCCAATTGCCGCTGAAATGCTAGAATCAGGTACACCTGTTATAACATCGGCCTCAATTGGAGCTTCCAAAGCAAGCTGCTTGCCTAGATTTTTACGAGCTGTATGGACATTCACTCCGTTAATACTACTGTCCGGACGTGAAAAATAAATGTATTCCATGCTACACATTGCACGATTATTCGCTATTGCAAATTGCTCAGAGTGAAGTCCTTCATCATTGATGACGAGCAACTCTCCAGGCTCAACATCTCTTTCAAATTTAGCACCAATCAAATCAAAGGCACATGTCTCCGAGGCTACTACCCACGCATCACCTAGTTTACCAAGTGATAACGGACGAAGACCGTTTGGATCAAGAGCAACAATCATTTTCTTTTCGGTCATGAGTACAAATGCATAAGCACCTTTTAACATCGTTAATGCATTTTTAACGCGGTCTTTGATTTTTGTATACCCGCTTTTTCTCGTTAAATGTGCAAGAACCTCTGAATCAGAGGAAGTTTGAAAAATACTTCCTTGGTTTTCTAACTGATGCCTTAAGTCGTTTGCATTTACAAGGTTTCCATTATGGGCAACCGCAAGTCCACCTACTTGAGAATTAAAAAGGAGAGGCTGGACATTTTGAATGCCCCCGCTCCCTGCTGTTGCATAAAGAACATGCCCAAGCGCCGCTTTTCCTTGTAGTTGTTCAAGCTGGCCATTGCCAAATACTTCATTCACAAGGCCTTCTCCTTTTACAACACGAAGTTTTTCACCGTTGCTGACAACAATCCCGGCACCCTCTTGACCACGGTGCTGTAAACTGTGTAATCCGTAGTAAGTGATTTGCGCTGCGTCTGGATGTCCCCAGATACCGAATAAACCACATTCTTCATTTAAGCCTTTGAGTTCAGCAAGCATGGGATAGCTCCTTTCCATGTTCGTTTTAATTCATCGACTGGTAGGTTAATAAGCTCATTACCAGCTTTATCGCAGGCGATAAATGCTCCATCACCTGTAACTTCTCCGACGAGATTTGCTTTTACTAGCTGTTCAAATCTTTCTTTGTTTTCTTTTTTCACAGATACGATAAAACGAGACTGTGTTTCGCTGAATAATTCAGTTACCGCTTCACCTTGGATCTGTACCTTTACACCTAAGCCTTTTTCACCGAATGTCTTTTCAGCTAATGCAACCGCAAAGCCCCCCTCTGCAACGTCATGTGCAGAAGCAATTACACCGGCGCGAATTGCGGTTAATACTTGTTGTTGTCTTCTTTTTTCAACCTCTAAATCTAGTTCAGGAACCGGTCCAAAAATTTCGCCGTGAATTAATTTTTGTAATTCACTACCCGCGAATTCCTCCTTCGCTTCTCCTATACAATAGACAAGGTCGCCCGCTTCTTTAAATTCTTGTGTTGTAATATGGGAAACGTCAGCAATCAATCCAACCATTCCGATAACTGGAGTTGGATAAATTGCTTTTCCGTTTGATTCATTGTTAAGAGACACGTTCCCACCAATAACTGGTGCATCTAAAACGCGGCATGCCTCACTAATTCCATCTGCTGCTTTTTCAATCTGCCAAAAAATTTCTGGGTTTTCTGGATTACCAAAGTTTAAATTATCCGTAATTGCAAGTGGTGCCCCACCGGAACATACGATATTCCTTGCTGCTTCACTTACAGCAATTTGTCCACCAACCTCTGGATCTAGATAGAGATATCTAGCATTACAGTCAGTTGTCATCGCTAAGGCTTTCTTTGTATCACGAATTCGAACAACCGCTGCATCAGAGCCTGGAGCAACAACTGTATTTGTACGCACCATGTAGTCATATTGATCGTAAACCCATTCTTTACTTGCAATTGTAGGCTGTGCGAGTAAATCTAGTAAAGTTTGCCCCACATTTTCAAGTTTCGGAGCTTCAACCTTCATTTCCTTAAATTCACGATACATCGCAGGCTCACTTGAAGGTTTATGATAGATAGGTGCTTCCTCTGCTAATGCATCAACTGGAACATCTGCGATTACTTCACCTTTGTGTACTAAGCGAAGTTGTTTATCATCTGTTACCTTTCCGATTGCCACAGCCTCAAGATCATATTTATTCACGATATCTTGAATTTCTTGCTCTCTTCCTTTTTCAACAACGATCAACATACGCTCCTGTGATTCAGAAAGCATCATTTCATAGCCAGTCATTCCTGTTTCGCGTTGTGGAACAAGGCCAAGGTTCATTTCAATTCCTGAGCCAGCTTTACTTGCCATTTCCGCTGAAGAACTAGTTAAACCTGCTGCACCCATGTCTTGGATTCCAATTAATGCATCAGATTTTACAAGCTCTAAGCAAGCTTCAAGCAATAGCTTTTCCATAAAAGGATCTCCAACCTGTACAGCTGATCGTTTTTCATCAGATTCCTCAGAAAGTTCCACAGATGAAAAAGTTGCACCGTGAATACCATCTCGACCTGTCTTGGCACCAATATACATCACTGTATTGCCAACACCTTTTGCCAGACCTTTTTGAATATCTTCATGGTTGATTAGTCCAACACACATCGCATTAACAAGAGGATTCCCTTCATAGGAAGCATCAAATTGAATTTCCCCACCAACCGTTGGAATTCCAATACAATTTCCGTAGCCAGCGATTCCTGCCACCACTTCTTCAAACAAGTATTTCACTCTTGGAGAGGTTAACTCTCCGAAACGAAGAGAGTTTAATAGAGCAATAGGTCTTGCCCCCATTGAAAATACATCACGGATAATTCCGCCCACTCCCGTTGCTGCACCTTGATATGGCTCAACTGCTGACGGGTGGTTATGACTTTCAATTTTAAAAACAACTGCTTGGTTATCGCCAATATCCACGATTCCAGCACCTTCACCAGGACCTTGAAGGATGAGTTCACCAGTAGTTGGGAACTTTCGTAATACAGGCTTTGAGTTTTTATAGCTACAATGCTCAGACCACATAACAGAGAACAGACCAGTTTCTGTGTAGTTTGGAAGTCTACCTAAAATCTTTTCGACTAACTCAAATTCTGAATCACTTAAACCCATTTCACTATATATTTTTTCTTCTTTAATTTGCTGCGGACTTGGTTCAAGAAGTAACGACATTTGCTGTTAACCTCCAGTTTTTCACAATTGATTGAAATAGCTTAACTCCATCTGCACTACCTAATAAATCCTCAACCGCTCTCTCTGGGTGAGGCATCATTCCTAGAACATTTCCTCGTTCATTCGTAATACCTGCGATATCAGCAATACTTCCATTTGGATTTGTTCCGTAATACGTAAATGCGATTTGGTTATTCGCTTGTAATCTAGCAAGTGTTTGCTCATCACAATAATAGTTCCCCTCACCATGGGCAATCGGAACTGTGATGACTTCGCCTGCTTCATATTCAGAGGTAAACATTGATTGATCATTTTCAACGCGTAGTTGGACTGGTCGACACATAAACTTTAGCTTTTCATTACGGCGCATCGCACCTGGTAAAAGCCCTGCTTCTAATAAAATCTGGAATCCGTTACACACACCAAGAATCGGCTTACCAGCTTCTGCTGCTTTTACAACCTCTTCCATTACATTTGAAAAACGAGCAAGTGCTCCAGTGCGAAGGTAATCTCCATAGGAGAATCCTCCTGGAAGCAAAATGCCATCAAATTGTTCAAGATTAGTTTCATGATGATCTACATACTCAACTTCTTCACCAAGCGCATCCTTAATGGCATGGTACATATCAACATCACAATTAGAGCCTGGAAACACGATTACGGCAAATTTCACTTTGTGACAACCTCCTCAACCTCATAACGGTAATCTTCAATCACCGTATTTGCTAAAAGCTTTTCACAAATTTCTTTAACCGTTTTGTCAAGATCTGCTACTGATTTATCAATCGTAATCTCCATATACTTTCCAATTCGAACATCCTTAACTTCCTGATAATTTAATTGATGCAAGGATCCCATTACAGCACTTCCTTGTGGATCTAATACACTTTCACGTAATGTTACATAAACCTTTACTTTGTACATCATTTATCCTCCTAGTCGGTTTAAGATTTCCGTCTGCATCGTTCAAGTTACCGAGGGCTTTACAGAATATATCCTGATTTAATTTTTGTTTATTTAATTAAGTTCGGGCAACTTGTGAACTATGCCAAATTTGTAGGGAATTTGACTGTTCTAATGCCTCTTCCGCTGTATTTCCTAAGACGGTAACATGCCCCATCTTTCTTTTTTCTTTTGCTTCTCTCTTTCCGTAAAGATGAACCTTCACACCTGATAAAAGTGATACTTTTTCAAGTAATGGCTGAACATGCTCACCTAAAATATTGGACATTACAACTGGACGTAAAAGAGTCGTCTCCCCTAACGGCCAATTACATACTGAGCGAATATGCTGCTCAAATTGTGACGTCTCACATGCATCGATTGAATAATGACCAGAGTTATGTGGACGTGGTGCCAATTCATTGATGAAAATTTCACCGTCTTCGGTCACAAACATTTCAACAGCCAATGTTCCTACCAATTGAAATTCAGAAGCAAGCTTCATTGCCATTTCTTGTGCTCTACTTTGCGTTAATTCTGAAATCCTTGCGGGAACAATGGATTGATGCAAGATATTGTCAACATGGATGTTTTCTGAAACTGGAAATGTTTTAACCTCTCCGGCTGGATTTCTTGTGACAATTACGGAAATTTCCTTTTCAAAAGGTACCCATGCTTCTAAAACACAAATTCCCGATGCAAGTAACTCTACCGCTGCCTCAATATCCTCATTTTCTCTCAAGACGTACTGACCTTTGCCGTCATACCCACCACGACATGTTTTTAAGACCGATGGGACACCGATTGTCTCGACGGCCTTAGCTAATTGCTCCTCATTTTCGACAAGAAGAAACGGAGCTACACGCAAACCAATTTCCTGAATCGCACTCTTTTCTGTACCACGATCCTGAGTTATTTTTAATAAATGGCTGCCTTGAGGTAAATTCGCGTTCTCTTCAAGCCATGTTAAAGCTTCATAATCGATATTTTCAAATTCGTACGTGATCACATCACTCACGCTTGCTAATTGTTTTATTGCTTCTAGATCATCGTATTTGGCGGTAATTTCAATATCCGCCACCTGCCCACATGGTGAATTTGGTGTTGGGTCTAAAACAGCTACGGAAAATCCCATTTCTTTTGCCGAAATGGCCATCATACGTCCTAACTGACCCCCACCAATAATCCCAATCGTTTGCCCAGGCAAAACTCGATTATTCAAGCTCATCACTACTTTCTAGTACTTGAATTTTTCTATTTTCTCTTATATCAACTAGCTTTTGATCCCATTCTGGATTTGATGTTCCAAGAATAGAAGCTGCCAGTAAACCAGCATTCGTGGCACCTGCTTTACCAATCGCAACAGTTGCAACTGGCACTCCACCAGGCATTTGAACAATAGATAAAAGTGAATCAAGACCATTTAATGCTCTTGATTGAACGGGAACTCCAATGACAGGTAAAGTCGTTTTTGCCGCAACCATTCCTGGTAAATGCGCCGCTCCACCTGCTCCTGCAATAATGACTTTAATGCCTCGTTCTTTCGCATTTTCGGCATATTCAAACATCAAATCCGGAGTACGATGAGCAGATACAACCTTTTTCTCATAAGGAATTCCAATTTCATCTAATACATTGCAAGCTTCCTTCATCGTTTCCCAATCTGAAGTGCTTCCCATAATGACACCAACTATTGGATTCATAAGATCCTCCTAAATTGTAATAAAAAATGCCCAGGCGGGGATGATTTCCAAAAAGGGAAAGCAATCCTACCTGAGCATTCCATATCAAGAATAGGTAAAATTATACTTTTCCCTCATAGTCCAATAATTTTCGGTTATCGGGTAGAAACTTATGGGCCATATTCCCAAGATTATATGAGGTATTTTTCTAACCTAATCTTAACAACTGTTTTATTATATTGTCAATTAATATCGAACATTTTACAAAAAATACATTTTTAATGTTCGTGTTTTACTGCAACTTTCCTTCAAAAACGATTTTTCTTCCGCATGGTTCGATGATAATCTCTCCGTTACGCTTAATCTCCTGAAACACAGGTTCCTCCATTCTTCTTACAGGAAAATACCCTTCAGCCTTCATCCGGTCAAGGCATTGAGCAATTGTTTCATTCTCTTTTACCTCAAATTTTTGTTTCTTTGGTTTACTCATGATTCAAGCTTCCCTCTCCTTACAGCCTTCACCCAGAATCCACCGTGAATGGACTTTGGCTCATATGCAACCACAAACGCCTTTGGATCGACATCTGTAATGGTCTTATATAATTTCATCTCATATTTACGTGGGGTTAAAATCGTCATCGATAATCTATCGCCTTCTCTTCCTTGAGACATCCAGGTCGTAACCCCATAGCCCTCATCACGCAAAAGCTTAGGCAAATCCAATTCATATTCCTTTGTAATCACACTTACGGTAATATAACCGAGCGCCAACTTTTCTTCAATCTTCATTCCAACAATTACACCTATTCCGTACCCGACGGCATACGCAACCAAATTTTGAATCTGATTTAAATTATCAAGCACCAAACCAAGTCCAACGACATAAATCACTACCTCAACCGTACTAATCAACGCAGCCAAATACCGCTGACCCTTCATCGTCAGGATCATCCGAATCGTAAAAAAGGACACATATACAATATTAATAACTAAAATAATGGCGACCATAACATACGCATTCGCTAACAATTAAACTCCCCCTTAGGAAATCATTCCTTTACTTATGTTTCCAAAGACTTCGATGTACTAAACATATTCCCTAAAGAATACTACACAAAACATATTATCATGAATTTCTTCGTAGGCACATACCTACCCTTTTTACCATATACTACGATACGGAATTCTGTACGTAAAGGAGGGAAAAACTGCCCATGAAAATGGACCAATTTAAAAATATGAATGATTGGCGAAAACAATGGGACCATTTTTTTGGTGATGACTTTTGGAACGGATTCGCACCATTTTTTGATAATGCCCATTCCCAGTTAAACATCTATCAAGGCGAAAATGAACTTTTAGTCGTTTTAAGCCTCCCAGGACTCGTAAAAGTGGAAGACGTCAACATTTATGTAAACCATCAAACGCTAGAAGTACAAGGAAAGATTAATTTGAACTTCAAAGGCTTTGATATCGTTCAAGAAGGCATTTTTCAAGGAAAATTCGAACGGGAAATCCAACTCCCATACGCAGTAAAAGAAGACCGCATTAAAGCAAGCTACAAACGAGGTCTCTTGCTCATCCATCTTCACAAACAAATCCCCGACGACTCTAGAAAAAAAGTGGAGGTACTAGATCGAGATAAATAATATGAAAAATCCCTCACGTCCTGTGGGGGATTGTTTATTTTAGATCTGTTGGTTTATTTAATTTATTCACATATACAACTAGTATAATCGAGGCAATCACGATGATTGCTCCAAAAAGCAATCCAAAAATTTCACTTACAAACTCGAGCCCAAATGGCAATAACATCGTAAGTAGACCAACGAAAATTGTAAATAAGCCCACCACTTTTGCTAGCTTTTCCTTATCTCCCTTAAATGTTTCCTCTTTATAACCTGCAATCAGCGAAAGCTGCTTTTTCCGCCAAATAAGAAACCCCATGAAGATACATAAAAGGCCTACAAAAAAACATACTATGAATCCAGCGAGCATTTGCACCCCTCCTTGGTTTTGTTTGTTTTGTTCTATAAGTATATACGGATTTGGATGTTGGGAGGTTTCAGGATGGGAATTTGGTTTGAGTTTATCTGTTGATTTTGGTGATAGAGGTGAAGTTGGACGGTTTGCGGTATATCGATTGGTATTTTTGGGACGAGTGATATCTAGATTAGTGCCATTGCGGTATATCATTTATCGTTTTACGATTGGGCGATATACTGTTTAAGCTGTTTGCGATATATCATTTATTGTTTTACGACTTAATGATATATTGTTTAGGCTATTTCCAGTATACCAAATCGAGAGTTTAGACTCACTGGTAGATAGAATAAATACTTTCGAATAACATCAACCCCAAAATGCATTAGTTAATTTAAAATAGACTAACTTTGCAGTTAAAAAATAACATCCTAAAAATGATAGGTCATGGAATTTGCGTTACCCTTTTTATAGTCAACGATTCTTAAGACAGGCGCGATTCGCCCGCTTGCGTTACCCTTTCCTTCATTTATACCTCCTAACGGGAACGATTCGCCCGCTTGCGTTACCCTTCCCTTCATTCTCACCTCCAAACGGGAACGATTCTACCGCTTACGTTACCCTTTCCTTCATTTTCACCTCCAAACGGGAACGATTCTACCGCTTGCGTTACCCTTTCACTAATGAAAACCGCAAAAAGGAAACGCATTAGTGCTTTGCATTACCTTTTTGCCCAGTCCAATCTTAAATCCGGAACAAACCAAAACCCTTTCTACTCAACCAACACAAAAAAAGACCAACCATATCGGTTGATCTTGTGTTTGCCTAGCGACGTCCTACT
>NZ_JBALOP010000011.1:0-10386 GCF_036962685.1 Bacillus sp. JJ1566
AAATAGATCAACTAGTTTAAAACTAGTTGATCTACCGAATTACTGTCACTATTTCAAAAATACAGTCACTAACAAAAAAACGTTAATCTCTTCTCCTTGGTCGCTCGAAATAGCATTCATTACAGATTGCAAATGAAAAGCCGATTGGCAGATTCTTACCGCAACGTTTGCATACCCGTTTAGCTGGTTGTATACCACTCTTTAATTGTTCATGTATTTTGTCACTAATTTCTTCTCGTACTCTTTCCCAATAAATTGCTTCTGTCTGCTTCCCTAATTTGTAGAGGAATAACAAATGGAGGCCCACCGCTTTATAAGAGAGTTCAAGCTCCTCAAGTCCGGTTTCCTTCAGGATTGGATCAGGAATTGGGGCACCATCGACAATCGCTTCTAGGGTTTTCTTCCATTGCGCTCTTAATGATGGCTCATTTGACGAAAAAGGCAAATGTAAAAAACCGTACAAATCAGGTAACGAAAGCTTAGCCTCAATGATTGTATCTTCAATCAACTCATAAAGCATCCGTTCTTCATAAAGACTTGCCTTTTTAGTGCCCTCAGGACTTTTAAATTGATCCCAAAGGAAGAAAAACATCCTCATTTTTCGTGAGTATTTTTGAAAACGTTCCAGAATCGCATTCGTTGGTGCAATTGCAAAGCCCTCAAGGGGTTTATCCTCTTGCTCCAATAGACGTGTCATGGTCTTAATATCACTCGTAAATGCGACTTTCCCGATATCGTAAATTCCCCGTCTTCCCGCTCGTCCTGCTATTTGTTTCACTTCCTGAGAGGTTAACAATCTTCTTCTTGTTCCATCAAATTTGTCATTTTCCAAAAACACTATCCGTCTTATTGGTAGGTTTAGCCCCATTCCGATTGCGTCTGTAGCAACAATAACCGTAGTTTCCCCTTCATTGAAGCGTTGAATCTGCTTTTTTCTTGTTTCCGGAGGCATACTACCGTATATCATACTCACCCGACGACCACTTCTTTGCAGCTCAGAAGCTGTTTCGAGCACTCTTCTTCGTGAAAAACAAACAAGTGCATCCCCTTTTCGTGTTTGATTCAAACGAAAAGCTTGTGGTTCTACTTCTAGTGGTACATCCCGATGATATTCATGCACTTCAACATTTGAGTTTCCAAGCAACTGAAGAATCATCCATCTTGCATGAAAACTACAAATGATGTGAACCTCCTCTGCATTTGCACTTGTAATGGCCTTATACCAGGAGAAGCCACGGTCTTTATCGGAAATCATTTGTGCCTCATCGATCACAACTACTTCATAAAAGTCTTTTTCTCTAAGCATTTCAACCGTAGCTGATAAGTGATTTGCACCCTGGACAATTTTTTCTTCTTCACCAGTTTTTAAATGACAAGGCACTCCTTCTTCATTCAATTTTTCATAAATTTCAAGTGCTAGTAATCGTAAAGGAGCTAAATAGATCCCGCTACTGGCATCCTTCATTCTTTGAATAGCTTGAAAGGTTTTTCCAGTATTTGTTTCTCCAACATGAAGAATATATTGAATATTTCGTCCTGGTGATAAATGATAGGCACGCCCAAAAATATCCTCCATCATTTTTTGTTCTTCTTCCTTTTGGCGTTTAAGTTCCTCTTTTTCCTTTTCAGCTTGTTCTTTACGCTCGGTAATATCCCTCTCAAATATTTCTTTATGTATGCCGAGATCAAATGGAATATCGATTAGCTTTACAAGATCGGATACATATTCCTCTAAAATATCCTCAAATAATTCATCACGAACATCTAAGAAGTACTCATATGCCACTTCTTGTAGAAAAGCATCAGATAATGGTTCCTGAAAGCTAATTTTACACTCATCGAATATTTGTTCTGGTAAGTGAGATTTTAACCAATTCGGACCGAAATCCATGAGTTGATGTAAAATGAGATCTTCATATTGCTCAATCAAGTTTTCTTGATAGAAATAACGATTATGTGCTAGTTCCGTTTCTTTATATAAGTAAGAAGAAAAAGTAATATCATCTGATGATAAAACCATTCCTTTTTGCTCAATCTCTATTGCTAAATGACTTCCTAGCAAATATCGAATCCTCAGATAGAGTTCATCGTAGTGGTCACCTACTATTTCGTTTAGATAAAAATTAAGCTTAAGAATGAATTTTCTCTTTTCTTCTCTCTCCAGTTGTTTTTTCAATCGAGCTTCAAAGTCTTCTCTTGCAGATTTATATTTTTGCTCCCATTCTTTCGGTTGGTTTGCAAATGTGTCCTCAAGCCAGGAGATAAAATCAAAGGGCTCGATGTCGCGAACCTCTGTTCGAAATAGCTTGTTTAGTAGCGTTTTACCGACACCTTCTACTTCAAAGCCACGCTCCTCTAAATAAGTCTTTTTTTCTGAAAAAGGTGCTTGAACTGCGGTATTCAGCCAGGCGTTTTGCCAAAGTTGATCGATAAATGGCCCCCGTTCACGCACATATTGTTCAAAAGTAGGGATTGTATCTTTTTGTTCTAAGTAATGATGGATATCATCCATAATCATCTGTTTTGCTCGTACGACTGCTTGATTATAGTACTGTCCAAGTTGATTGCTCATTTAATTGCTCCTTGCTAACATGTCATATTATTAATAGTTTACATAGGACTCTTAAAAATATTTATCGATATAGGATGATATTACCACACCAACAAGCTTAAACTGTTTGATACAATCTATAGATAAAGTTTATCAGGAGGACAACATCATGAAAAAGCGATATATCTTCCTTTCTATTTTATTGGTTGTGGTATTTGTTGGTGGAATTTTAACGGGTACGAAGCTAACAAACCAAAATCAAAATGAAAATAAAATGACAAAGAATGCACCTCATTCGAGTAAAACACCTGCACCTAAAGAATTGCCGAAGCTAGATAATACGCAGTCTAAGGTTTTAGTTGGGTATGTCCAGGATTTTCGGGATCCAGATCAAATTGATTATTCAAAACTAACCCATATTATTTTTTCATTTGTTCATCCTACAAAGGATGGTCAAATTCTTTTTACAGGTGATCACGCGGTAAAGAATCTTAAAAAAATCGTTGCAAATGCTCATAAACATCATACAAAGGCAATGCTTGCTGTTGGTGGTTGGTTCCATATGAATGGTGGCGAATCCTATGATTATTTTTCAGCAGCACTTGCAAATCCTAATTCCCAAGCAAAGCTTGTTGATGAGCTTATTGAAGTAGTTGAACGAGAGAATCTTGATGGAATTGATATTGATTTTGAACACCCTCGTACTGATGCAGATTCGAAGAATTTACATCAATTTATGAAAATATTAGGTGTAAAGTTACATGCTAATAACAAGGAATTATCAATTGCTGTTCACTCAAAAATTCATGGGCAAACATTAACAGAGCTCGGATATGTTAAATATGAGCCGACAATGTTTCAATATGTCGATTATGTAAACATTATGGCCTATGATGGCCAATGGGATGGTGGATATTTTGCCGAGAATTTATCTCCATATCCGTTTACAGAGAGTATTGTGGGATACTGGTCAAACTTGTTTGATGCTCACAAATTACCCAAGGAGAGATTGGTTTTAGGTGTTCCGTTTTATGGGCAACCCGCTGATCCGAATATCAAGCCAGTATCATATGAAGCAATCATCGAAAATAATCCGGAAAATGCGGTAAATGATACCGTCAATATGAATGGTACAACCTATTACTATAATGGCCAAACAATGATAACAAGAAAAACGGAGCTGGCCTTAAACCACGGGTTTGGCGGTATGATGATTTGGGAGCTTGGCCTTGACTCAAAAGGAGCAAACAGTTTAACAAATACACTGTATCAATCTATAGCGGATACAAGTATAAAGAACTATTATACGCTCAGGAATTGAATTTGCTTGTCATGTTATTTTGTTTTTCAACCATCCTAAAAGATGGAGGTGAAAAACATGGCAAATCTCAATCCGGTTGAATTTACAGGTAAAGTTTTAGATAAACGGAATACCTTAACAGGTCCAGATGATGAAAATAAAGTTGGACATCCAAAGCGTCCGCAAAATGTTCAGATTAAAAAAGATAAATAATGGTGAAAAAAGTGATTCGGGGAGAATCACTTTTTTAATGCAGTGATATAAAACTTTTAAACAGGGGATTATAACTATATAAAGGATTGGAGGAGTATTCCTGTGATGGAAAACAACGATGAAAAGGTAAATCCTATATTAAAAGACAATCCCATTCGGGAACGGATGAGAAAAAGGAATGGAACTGATTTTAGCAGTTCATCCCTAAGAAGGATTGCACTAACACAATTAAGTCGAAAAAGGTAAAAACGTTAGGGCCACGTCCCTAACGTTTTTTAACTTAAAGAAAAGCAAATTGTAGCTCTTCATACAATTTTAAATATTCCTTTGAAGATGCTTTCCAGCTAAAATCAAGCTTTAGCGCTTTTTCTGATAGCTCTTTCCATTTCTTTGGCTGGAAACGATAAAACCAAATCGCACGTTCAATTGTATACAACATGTCGTGTGCATTGTAATTCGTGAAGCTAAAGCCATTACCGTGGTCGGTAAATTCATTGTAAGGTTGAACTGTATCCTTTAGCCCACCTGTCTCTCTCACAATTGGCAAAGTCCCATAACGGTAGGCGAGTAATTGTCCGATCCCGCAAGGCTCAAACTGTGAAGGCATTAAAAACAAATCGGAACCCGCATACACTTTTCGAGAAAGTGCTTCGTCAAAAAAGATATTCGCTGATACCTTTGTTGGATATCGGTTTGCTAGATCACGGAAAGCATCCTCATAATGGCTTTCGCCTGTTCCGAGCAAAACAAACTGCACATTTTGGCTAATGATTTCTTCAAAAACATGCAAGACAAGGTCAATGCCCTTTTGTCCAACGAGTCGTGTAATCATAGAAATGATGGGTATTTGATCATTTACAGGTAGACCGAGATGCTCTTGTAACGCCCTCTTATTCTCCAGTTTTCCTACGTAAGTATCATAATGGTTAAAAATTGCTTTGTCAGAAGCGGGATTATAATTTTCATCATCAATCCCATTTACAATTCCTTGCAATTCAACATTGCGTTTCCGTAAAAATCCGTCCAACTGTTCCCCGTAATAAGCGGTTTGAATTTCATTTGCATAGGTTGGACTAACAGTTGTAAGTGTGTCAGCAAAAGCCAAACCCGCCTTCATATAACTGACATTCCCAAAAAACTCAACACCATCTATATGAAAATAGCGTTCACTCACATCTAGTAATTCACCTAAAACAGATTTCGGAAAGATTCCTTGATAGCGTAAATTATGAATCGTAAAAACCGTTTTAATTCCCTGATAGTCAGGACGGTTTGAATAATGTGCTTTTAATAAGAGTGGAATTGGTCCTGCTTGCCAGTCGTGACAATGAATGATATCTGGCTTTTTATCTAAATATGGGATAGCTTCGAGTACTGCTCTAGAGAAAAATGCAAACCGCTCCCCATCATCATAAAAACCATAGCTTCCATACCGTTTAAAGTAATATTCATTATCTAAAAAATAGTAGCTAATTCCTTTGTGCACTAATTTTTCAATGCCACAATATTGTCTTCGCCATCCTAATGGTACTTCAATAATTCGTTCCAATACAAGCTGTTCCTTGTATTCATCTGCTAAATCACCATATTTCGGAAGGATCACATTTACATGTATTCCTTCCTGCTGCAATGCATTTGGTAAAGCCCCTATTACATCCCCTAGTCCGCCTGTTTTAATAAATGGAGCACACTCAGATGCTGCGAATAATACATTCATGATTTTCCCCCATTAGATAATCTCAGCTTTTTTGATAACAGTTGGGGTAGCATCCCCTATGATTACTTTTTCTGATGTGATATTTACTTGTTTATCTGTTATCACATTCTCAAGGTAGGTTCCTTCGTCAATCACGCCTTTTTGCATGATAATACTGTTCTTGACAGTGGCACCTTTGCGAATTTTGACCCCTCGAAATATAATGCTATTTTCAACCGTTCCCTCTATGTCACTGCCGTTTGCAATTAAAGAATTACTGACATTAGAGGTTGTGGAATATTTAACTGGTGGTTCATGCTTCGTTTTCGTATAAATCTCCCAGTTGTCAAAGAAAAACTCCTTCGTTACCTGTGGATTTAAGAATTCCATATTCGTTTTATAATAGCTTGAAATTGAATGAATAAATGGCATATAACCTTTAAAATGATAGCTGTTTACTTTTAGGCGATGTAGATTCGCCTTGACTAAATCTCGAATAAAATCGTATTCACCATTTTCATAGCATTTCGTAATTAGCTCAATTAACAGCTTTTTCGAAAAAACAAAGGTTTCTGTACAGACAGGGTCTCCTTGTTTTGGAGAAGTATAGAGTTCTAGATTTGCTACTTTCTCATCTGCGTTTAGGATGCATTTATGATAGATTGGTTTTTCGACAGGCTCTCCATCGAATTGCTTATAAACAATTGTCAGGTCTGCCCCGCTTTCTCTATGGCTTTTTATCACTTCATTAAAGTTTATTTTATAGACATGGTGACCAGGAGAAAAAAGGACAGTGTCTTCATGGGACCGTTTGAAAAACTCAAGATGATCATAAAATTGCTGAATATCCCCAACTATACTTTTATCTGGGTGGATTGGAGGTAAAATAAACAATCCACCATTTCGTCGATCAAGATCCCATTCCTTTCCATTGCCAAGATGATCCATGATGGAACGATATTTATCCTTCGTAAAGACGCCAACCTTTTTAATTTGAGCATTTATAAAATTGGACATTGTAAAATCGATTAGTCGATATCTTCCTCCAAATGGTACAGCTGCCAAACAACGATGCTGGGTTAATTCTTTTAAATATTGTTTATCATTCACTAAATTAATGACACCAATTACTCGTTCCAATCCCATCGCTCCTACCTGTGTTTTTAATTGCTTACTGTTAATGGTCTTACTGTGCTTTCATCTCCAATTAACGTAATGGGAGCGTTCGGGGCATCAGACCCAATATGTGCTCCATCTGGAATGCATAAATCACTTGCGATAATTGCTTTATGAATGGTCACATTTTTGCCAATTTGAACATTTGGCATGATAACAGAGTCTTTAATAAACGAATTCTCTCCAACCTTTACATTGTATGAGAGAACTGAGTGGTCAATCCTTCCTTGTACAATGCAGCCTTCATTTATTAATGATTGAGAAACCTCCGCGGCCGGCGATATATATTGTGGCGGGTGTGTCGCAATTCCGGTAAAGAACGGCCAGCTTGGGTCATGCAAATCGAAGCCAGGAGCATCATCTAATAAGTCCATATGTGCTTCCCAGAGGCTTTCAATGGTGCCTACATCTTTCCAATAGCTATCAAACTGGTATGCATATAGCTGATTATTGTCTTTAAGTAATTTTGGGATAATATCTTTCCCAAAATCGTTGGAAGACTGAAGATTACCTTCATCTTTAATCAAGTATTGCTTTAATAACTTCCATTTGAACAAGTAGATCCCCATTGATGCAAGATTGCTTTTGGGATTGGCTGGTTTTTCATCAAATTCAACAATTTTCTTTTCATCGTTTGTATTCATGATTCCAAAGCGACTTGCTTCAGCCCATGGAACTTCAATAACTGCAATAGTGGCAGCAGCATCCTTTTCCAGGTGGAAGCGAAGCATTTTACTATAATCCATTTTGTAAATATGATCGCCAGATAAAATAAGCACATATTCTGGATCATATTGCTCAATATAATGGATATTTTGGTAGACTGCGTTGGCTGTTCCTTTGTACCAATCTCCGCCATTCTTTCCAAGGTATGGCGGAAGGACGGTTACTCCCCCATTGTTCCGGTCTAAATCCCAAGGGCGCCCATTGCTTACATAATTATTGAGCACATGTGGGCGATATTGAGTAATGACACCGACTGTATCAATTCCTGAATGAGTACAATTACTTAAGGGAAAATCAATAATTCGGTATTTTCCACCAAACGGAACAGCGGGTTTGGCAAGGGTTGTTGTTAACTCCCCCAATCTTGACCCTTGACCACCTGCTAATACAACTGCAATCCACTTCTTTGACCTCATTTTTTGATGACACCTCTTTTTCTCTTTTTTGTCTCTTTTCTAAAGATACTTATTGCTAAAGGTGGAACTTTAATTGTCATGCTGTATGGTTGATTATGTGCTGGCGCCTTATCAACTGTAATAGCGGCTGCATTTATTTGACCAGAGCCTCCATATTCCACTGAATCGCTGTTAAACAATTCTATATAACTCCCAGTTGATGGGACGCCAATGCGATAATTTTCATAGACATCGACCCCGAAGTTGCAAACAATGATTGAGTAATCACCTTTGCGCTTCCCATGCCTTATGAATGTAATGACGGATTGATCATGATTATCAGGGTCAATCCATTCAAAGCCTTCCTGTTCATGATCAAGTCTCCAAAGGCTTGAATTCATGCTGTAAAAATGCTGAAGCTCTTTGAAATAGTTCTGAAGCTTATTATGAGATTCAAAGTTTAGAAGCATCCAGTCTAACTCCTCAAGCTCCTTCCATTCGGAAAATTGACCGAACTCTCCACCCATGAAGAGAAGTTTTTTTCCTGGATGGGTCATCAAATATCCATATAATAATCGTAAATTTGCAAACTTTTGCCAGTAGTCGCCTGGCATTTTATCTAAAAGGGATTTCTTTCCATGAACAACATCATCATGAGAAAAAGGTAAAACAAAATTTTCTGAAAATGCATAGTAGAAGGAAAAAGTTAATAAATTATGATGATAACGTCTGTCAGAAGGATGCAGGCGCATGTATTTAAGGACATCATTCACCCACCCCATATTCCATTTATAATTAAAGCCTAATCCGCCTTTAGTTGTTGGTGCAGTTACAAGAGGATAATCGGTCGCCTCTTCTGCAATCATCAACACGCCAGGATATCTCTTGAACATCGCTTCATTGGCTTTTTTAATAAATTCAATTGCCTCCAGATTTTCTTCGCCACCAAATTGATTAAATAGCTTTTCTTGTTGCGGGTTGTCATGGTTGAGGTAGATTAATGAAGATACGGCGTCGATTCGAAAGCCATCAATATGGTACACATCCATCCAAAAAGCAAGATTGGAAAGTAAGAAACTATGAATCTCCGGTTTTGTAAAGTCAAAGCTGTACGTTCCCCATAATGGTCGGTCAGCTCGTTTTGATTCTGTAGGCTCATAAAGAGGAGTTCCATCAAATATTCCAAGTCCGTGATCATCACGGCAGAAATGAACTGGAACCCAGTCAAGTATGACACCTATGCCTTTTTGATGACACTGGTCCACGAAATACATGAAGTCTAAAGGACTCCCATGTCGACTTGTAACAGAATAAAAGCCAGTTATTTGGTATCCCCATGATAAGTCAAATGGATGCTCCATGATCGGCATTAATTCAATATGCGTAAAACCATGTTCAACTACATAGTCTATAACCTCATCAGCTAACTCGCGATATGCATAAAAGCTACCGTCTTTTTTCTTTTTCCAAGAACCAGTATGTAATTCGTAAATCATCATTGGATTATTGTAGGAATCTGCTTTGTCACGGTTTTTTATCCATTTCTTATCACTCCACTTGTATTGGTCGAGTTTAGTTATAATAGAGGCAGTATTGGGTCTTACCTCGGAATAGAATGCAAATGGATCGGCTTTAAGTTTCTTAACACCATTTGCAGTTGTGATTTCATATTTATAAAGGCCACCCTCTTTTAATCCTGGAATAAATCCAACCCATACACCAGAGTTTGGAATCATTTCAAGGCTATTTGCACTGCCATCCCAGTTATTAAAATCACCAACGATAGACACGGCTTTTGCGTGAGGTGCCCAAACAGAAAATCGTACACCATCATCCCCTTTATAGGACATAAAATGTGCACCAAACGTCTTATAGCCTTCTAATAATGTTCCTTCGTGAAATAAATACAGGTCGAACTCACTTGGAAAAAGTTCAGCCTCCTTTTCAAGCGTAGAATTCACTTTTGATTCCTCCTTTTGATATATGTAAGTAGAAAGTTAGTAATACCAAAAATTTATGTCATTTGTATGAAATTAAATAAAAAATAATAAGACCTTGGTTTGGTATCACTTACTCACTTTATTATATTAATTCGTGGTAGATGAGATTTATTCCTTTGGCGAATAATGTTTTTTATTGTCAAATAAGGTAGAATAGGCAGAAAATTATTATTTTAAAGACAATATATTTTAAAAAATAATGAAACCGTTTACAATCCAACGTTGATTTGTGGGAGTTTTTTACTTTTTTCTGCAAAAAATTGATATTGTGAAATAATGTAAATAAGGGTAAGGTGTTCGGGGTTTTTGTTATATCATGATAATTTTTT
>NZ_JBALOP010000011.1:10428-37585 GCF_036962685.1 Bacillus sp. JJ1566
TTTTTTGGGTTTTTATATGATTGTCTATAAAAATGTTCCATACAAAAAGGCTGCTTTCGCAGCCTTTTAAGATATTTTTTGTTGGGCTAGGTCTTCAATTTTCGTGAGGAAAATATAGGACATCGCAACTGACCATGCTAATGGGGTGTTTCCATTGGGTCTATTGGTACCACCTACATAGAGCTCAGGAACCTCCCAATTATCCGGCACAATCCTTTTTGTTTTATCTATATATTCACTTGCTTTGTGAAATTGGCCTAATTCAAGGTAGCAAAGCCCTAGCCAAGGAAACCCAAAGCACCATTCGGCTTCACTTCCTTCATTATAATACTGATCATTTGCATAGCGGATCACACCATACTTACGCTCTAGCTTCGAGGAAACGGTTTCAACAATCTTGATAGCAGTATCACGGTCAACGACCCGATATGGGAATACAAGGGAAAGCAATGCTAAATCGGTGTCCTTTGTTTCGCTTTCTCGTGGTAATAAGTTTTGGAGAGCATTCTCTCCTTTTTTGATTAGATCTTCTTTAACGTTAACAAGGATTTTTACGGCATTTAGTCCCGCGATACATGCCCCAAGACTTGAAGCATGAACCTCCATGTTCTCTTCCCACATGCCATTATCCTTTGCTTGCCAATATTGAAGGCATTCTAGGTAATCGACGAGCTTTTGGACAATTTCAATATCCTTTTTATCTCGAATTACTTTTTGTCCTAGGCGGTAGCCTTCACCAACGCCCCATAAAAATGCGCCAATCGCATCATTTTGGGCATGCCCCCATTCAACAGGCATCTCTTTTAAATCTGTGGAATACCGTGAATGGATGTATTCAAACAAATAAATTGGTTTCTTTTTCCGATGGATATCAATTTTCCACTCATACGTCTTAAACATATCAAATAAAGCATGATAGGCCTTTGCATATCTCTCAGACGGTTCATTGATAAATGGAAGTACAGTATATACGATATCTCGAATCCATACATAGCTATAATCATTTGATAAACTTGCTGTATAAGCACCATTTGATAAACGCATACGGTCAAGAACCTGAATTGCTTTATTGGTATACATTTCGTATCACCCCATTAGCTTATTTACTCTACATTCATTCTTGACAGAAAACATATTTATAAAACACATTAAAGTCATGTTAAGGTCAATGGCTAAATTAATAATGATTATTAATTTATATTCTATAATATGTAAGCACAGCCAAAATGATAACAATTGTCTAGTTTTCGTGAGAAATGCCTACAATTTTATGCATGTCAGCGCTCGATTTTCCTTGTTTCACGAATAAAGAAAAAAGACCAAATCACTTTTTAGTGGATTTGGTCTTTTAGGGTCGATTTATCCCGCATTAACTGGCAGTTAGACCCTCGGGTCAACTGTCAGTAAAAGCCCGATCGGTTCAACTAACATTCAATGGGGTAAGAAAACCCCCATTGTATGAAGTTTCACTTTATCTTTTATTAAATATAGTTGAAATGATTTCATCAGTTGTCATATTGCTGTTTATTTCGTATGTTCCGAGCTTTAAGTATTTGGCTACACCTTTTTTCTCTACGAGGTTTGCAAAATCCCAAGCACTTCCACTTATGATGTTGGCTGAAATAAGTGATTTTCCAACTTCATAGCTTGTCATTCCTTCGGAGACTGTGATAACAGTTTTTTTGACTTCCGGTTCAGCAGGTTCTTCTTTTGGTTCTTCCGCTACCTCTTCTTTTGCTTCTTCTTTAGGTTGCTCTCCGGTTTCTTCAACTGTTTTCTGTGCTTCAGTAATTGCTTGATTCCATTCTTCCTCTGTATGGACAACATAACCTTCTGCAGTTAGAAGACTTTTTAGTTCTTCAACATTGGGCTTTTCCTCAGCCTTCGTACCTGTTGCTTGTTGTGGTCCGAAAAAATAAACAATTGCACAAACCACTGCTGCAAGTAAAAGCCCTGAAGCGAAGCTAGTTAATGTTTTAGCGGTCATTAGCTGCTTTACTCCCTTCTGCTTGTTTTTTAAAAGGAGATAGCAAACCTTGTACTTCGATTTCACTTAGATCTTTTTCATTCGCAATGCTTGTTACTGAATATCCTCTTTTATATAGGTCAAGCACATCACGAAGTAACCCACGTTGTTCTTTATCTGTTGTATCAATCCCAGCTTGGTTTGCAAGAATTTCATTGTCTAATTCCAAGTTTCTCATTTGTTGCTGCAGTTTATTTATTTCCTCCATAAAACTTACTGAATATAATTCAAGCTCCCGCTGTTCTGCTTTTTTTGCTTTTTTCGTAAGAGCATAAGATAAAATAAGTAATACTGCTGCTACCCCAAATAATATGACTAACGCCCATTCCATAATTGGACATCATCCTTTCAAACTTTTTGTCTTACAACAGATAATTATACAATGAAATAAGACAAATTTCGATTAGTTTCGATAAAATCCTTCCATGGTCAGTGGTTATGGAAGAAATTAACGTAGGAATAACTAGGTTTCATGCCTTTTGACCTATGTACAATCGGCAGTTGGTAGTTAATTGAATTTCAGGGTAACCATTTTTTACTAACAAAAAAAGATGCCCCATTTTTATATGGGACATCCTGTAAGTGAGATTATTCTTTTACAAATTCTTTCGTACTTCGAACGGTATCAATAGGTCGAACGTAGCTCTCAATGGCCTCGCGCTTTTGCTCCAAAAATGGAGGTAATGATAGTTTTTCACCAAGTGTTTCGTATGGTTCATCTCCCATAAATCCAGGTCCATCTGTAGCAAATTCAAATAGAATTCCGGGAGCTACTCTAGAATAAAGGGATCCGAAGAAGAAACGATCAACAAAGCCCGATGTTTGGAAACCGAATCCACGTAAATGCTTGTCCCACTCATCAAGGACTGATTTATCTTCTACACGAAAAGCTGCATGATGGACTGTTCCAAAACCTTGTTGTGATGGTGGTAGAATGGTGTTATTTTCAACAACAACCTGTGCACCATTTCCCCCCTCACCTACTTCAAACAAGTGGTATGAACCATCTTTTGCAATTTCTTTAAATTGTAAAACTTTTTCAAGCATTTCCGTAAAGAAATCAAAATGTGCAGTTCGTACAAATAATGGTCCTAATCCAGTGATTGCATATTCTAATGGGATTGGCCCTTTTTGCCATGGAGTTCCAGACGGCACACCTTTGTTGTTTTCGTCCGAAACTAGTTGATATTGCTGGTCATCAAAGTCAACGAAAGACAGTGTTTTTACTCCAAATTGTTCTTTAACCCCAAAATGTTTAACATTTAATCGATCAAAACGTTTTTCCCAATAATCGATAGCAGCATCGGTTGGAACACGGAAAGATGTTTTTGAAATTTCATTTGTACCATGAACTCCTTTTGGAATTCCAGGAAAATCGAAGAAAGTCATGTCTGTCCCCGGACTGCCTGTATCATCTGCAAAAAATAAGTGATATGTTTGAATATCATCTTGGTTTACTGTTTTCTTTACTAGTCGCATTCCTAATACATATGTGAAAAATTCATAGTTTTTTTCTGCACTACTGGTAATCGCAGTGACATGGTGTATTCCTTTTAATCCGTTCATTATTTATGCCTCCAATTTTACTTACATGTATTTTAGTTTTTCCAAGCAAATTAAAATTACTATTTATAAAAATATCTTCAAGTAAGATATCTTTAATTCAAGATAATTATACTTCTTAAAATTACATGTGTCAATAACAGAGTTCAGAAAAAGAAAAGTCCCCACACTTTGGTGAGGACTAGCTAAATCAATTACGCCTTGGAGTATTTGTGCCCAGATTTTTTAGGCCCACACGAGGTGGGTCACAAAGACAAAGACATCAGGAAGTGGCGCTCTTAGTCTTTGATCTTATGCCCGAAAAATTATCTTTAAAAATCACATGTCTCTTCCGGAGGCTTTAACTTTTTTTAGTTGGTTATTCTCCAATAATGATACGAAGAACATTTGGGCGATCTTTAAATGTTTTTGTGCCAGCACCGTATCCAATTGCTTCTACCTTCATCGAAGGAAAACTGCAAAATTCATCTGTGAGCACGGAGATAATTCCTGCTCCAGTCGGAGTCGTGAGTTCAAAACGAATATCGTTTTGTTCAATTGGTACCCCTTTTAAAATTTCAAGTGTAGCAGGTGCTGGTACCGGATAGATGCCGTGGTCAATTTTAATTTTTCCTGTTCCTACTGGCACGGCTGATGATTTGATTGTGGTTATTTCTAATTGGTCCAGTAAAATAGCTGCTCCGACAATATCAATAATAGAATCAACTGCACCTACTTCATGGAAATGAACTTTATCCAAAGGAAGTCCATGGATTAGACCTTCTGCTTCACCGATTTTCTTAAAAATCTTAAGTGATGTTTCCTTTACTTCAGGTGCCAATTCAGATTCTTCAATCATTTTTACAATATCCTTATAGGCACGATGTGAATGATGGTGATGATGGGTATGATCATGACTGTGACCGTGATCATGGCTATGTTCATGAGTATGTATATGTTCGTGTTCATCGTCGTGA
This sequence comes from Bacillus sp. JJ1566, assembly GCF_036962685.1. NCBI lineage: Bacteria > Bacillati > Bacillota > Bacilli > Caryophanales > Bacillaceae > Bacillus > Bacillus sp. JJ1566. The sequence continues at coordinate 14,974 of NZ_JBALOP010000011.1, forward strand.
TGGTGATTATGAGTATGTTCGTGATGATGGTTGTGATCATGATGATGGTGTTCATGGTCGTGCTCCTGCTCGTGATGATGCTCATGCGAGTGCATATTGCCTTCATTTTTTAAAATGACATCAAATTTCGTGGATGTGATTCCGTTTTTTACGACCTTTTTCCATTCTAACTTATATTCATCATCAAAATGAAGTTTCTTTAATTCCTCAACTAGTGTTTGTGGGTCTCCACCTGCATCAAGCAATGCACCAATTACCATATCCCCACTAATACCTGAAAAACAGTCAAAATATAGTGTTTTCATTTATTCTTGTTCTCCTTTTCGTGCAAGTTGATCAATTAAGACCGCGTTGTAAGCACCACCGAAACCATTGTCGATATTCACTACACTGATTCCAGATGCACAGGAATTAAGCATTGTTAATAAAGCTGATAATCCTTGAAAATTTGCCCCATAACCGATACTCGTAGGGACTGCTATAATAGGATGGGAAACAAGCCCACCGACTACACTCGGCAAGGCACCCTCCATACCTGCAACTACAACTGAAACATTTGCATTTCGAATCTCTTCAATGTTATCAAATAACCGATGAATGCCAGCTACACCTACATCATAGAAGCGACGAATGTTACTGCCTAATACCTCAGCCGTTATAGCGGCTTCTTCAGCGACACGTAAATCAGAGGTTCCCGCACACACAATGGCGATGTAGCCATTCTTTATTTTTGTTTCTTTTGTCTCGTCTTTCCAATATAGAACTTGGGCTGTTTCATTGTAAACAAATTCAGGATTGGATTGTAAAATAAAAACTGCTTTTTCTTGCGAAATACGGGTCACAAGAACATTGTCACCGCGATCCTTGATTACATTTACGATCGTTTGAATTTGTTCTTTTGTCTTACCTTCACCAAAAACAATTTCCGGAAAGCCTTGTCTGTTTTTTCGATGATGATCAATTTTTGCGAATCCTAAATTCTCGTAAGTTGCAAGTTGTTTTTTTGCATCCTCAATACTTAATGTTCCTTGTTTTACTTGCTTTAAGATTTCCTCTACCATGTTTCACACACCTTAATCGATTTTGGTAATCGATGTATATCGAAAGTAAAGCGCCAGTATCAACTGACGCTTATGTTTAGAAATGTTTAATAATATCTTTTGCAATTGCTTCATATTTTGCGTAAATAGCTTTGTATTTCTCGTGGTTTTCCTTATTAGGAACAACGGGATCTCCCATTGGGATATTATTCTTAATCTCATCAAAGGAATTTACTTTACCTATGCCTACTAGTGCAGTCCAAGCTGCACCCCATGCTGCACTATGATGGCTTTCTGGGACATAAACCTCTTTACCGAACACATCAGCAAGCATTTGCAGCCACAATGGTGAACGTGCCAAGCCGCCGTTTACATAAAGCTTTTCAGTTTCTCCGGCTTGTTTTTCTAATGCTTGTCCGATTTGGTATAGATTAAATGTGATTCCCTCTAAAACGGCACGAACAAAGTGCTCGGTTTTATGGGTAACAGACATGCCAAAGAAGTTACCACGTGCTTGCTGGTTCCATAATGGCGCACGTTCCCCATTTATATATGGATGGAAAAATAAACCTTCAGCACCAGGTTCAACCTTTGCAGCTTCTGCAGTAAAATGATCAAAGCTTTCCTGGTAATTAAGTAGTTCTTTTAACCATTGAAGTGCAATTCCACCGTTATTCGTTGGACCACCAACAATAAAGTATTCATCAGTAAAGGCATAACAAAAGGTTTCATGCTTTGTATTTGATTGGAATCCTTTTGTAAATTGACGAATAGCCCCACTTGTACCAGCTGTTACAGCAACTTCACCTGGAGAAATTGCTCCAATTCCTAAATTAGCAAACTGACCATCAGCCGCTCCGATGATAAATGGCATTTTACTTGAGATGCCCATTTCATCTGCAATTGTTGGGTTGATTTCGGTTAATCGATAAGTTGGTGGTACGATTTTTGAAAGCATGTCCCCAGTAATACCCACTTTATTAAGAACTTCTTCATCCCATTGAAATGTCTTTCCGTTAAACATTCCGGTTGCAGATGCCATTGAATAATCTATTACTCGTTGATTAAACCATTTTAAAAGCAGGTATTCTTTAATGGATAAGAAGTAGCTTGATTGTTTATATGGAATATAATCAATCTCCTTCATCCAAATGAGCTTTGCTAAAGGTGACATCGGATGTATCGGCATACCCGTTCTTGAAAAGATCTCAATACCGTCTGTTTCCATTAGTTCATTCGCTTGTTTTGTACTTCTACCGTCTGCCCAAATTAGTGCTTGGGAAAGAGCTTCTCCGTTATCCGCCATACAAATAAGGGAATGCATGGCAGCTGAAATACCCAAGCTAATAATATCATCTTTCTTAACATTCGCTTGCTTAATGGCCATATTAATCGCTTTTACAGCAGAGCGCTCAATTTCATCAGGGTCTTGCTCGACCCATCCTTGCTTAGGATAGTAAGAAGTAACTAAATCCTCGGCTTCTGCAACTACCTTACCATTTAAGGTAAAGACAACTGCTTTTGCACTGGTTGTCCCTAAATCGAGACCAATGACGTACTCATGTGACATACCTACATCTTCCTTTACACGTTCTAGATGATGTTCGAAAAGTCCGATGCCCATCCTTTTTGAACACATACTTCTATTGTTTTTGTTAGTTTGTGACTTAATGTTACCATATTATTCTTTACAAAGAAAAAGCTTTGGAAAGAAAGATTCCAAAGCATTCTCAAAAGAAAAGCTTAATGCTTCCGCTTTCGGCGACAAGCATAAGACGAGCGCTGACAGAAGGTGCCTTTTACCTTCCAAAGCGATTGGCTTAGACCAGAGAGCCGATGGCGCTTGGAGCTAGAAAAAAATCTTAAGAAAGTACTTTATTCATACTTCCACTCTTGTAACCTACTAAATCTAGTGTTATATATTTATAGCCAATAGCATTAAGTTCTTTTGTAATGGTTTCATGATGATCCAAGACAATTTTCATATCGTTAGGCTCAACCTCAATCCGTGCAATTTCTTGATGGGTGCGAACACGAACCTGACGAATCTGAAGAGATTTAAGGAATTCCTCTGCTCTTTCAACCTTTGTTAATTTTTCAATTGTGATTTTTTCACCGTAAGCAATTCGTGAAGAAAGACATGCAAATGATGGTTTATTCCAAGTTGGCAAATCGAATTCACGAGATAATTCTCGGATTTCATCTTTAAAAAGGTTGGCATCCTGTAATGGGCCACGAATTCCTTTTTCCTTTGCCGCCTTCATACCAGGTCGATATTCATTCATATCATCAGCGATGACTCCATACACAACATTATGATAGCCTTCACGTTCCATTACGGGAATCAGATGATCAAAAAGACTGCTCTTACAGAAATAACAACGATTCCGATCATTTTCAGTATATCCAGGAATGGCTAACTCCGATGTTTCAATGACACGATGGTTGGCCCCTATATGTTTTGCAAGGACTTGAGCTTCCTTTAACTCAGTTGAAGGATATGTTTCTGAATCAGCAGTTACCGCTAAAACATTTTCTTTTCCAAGTGTGTCGACAGCAACCTTAAGTAAAAAGGTACTGTCAACACCACCGGAAAAGGCAACGACAACTGATTCCATCTCTCGGAGAATTGACACAAGCTTTTGATACTTTTCGTCGAACATTGTATTCTCCCCTTCTCTCCCGGTAGTATTTGTTCTCATACTATTTATATCATTTAAAATAAGTAACAGAAGTACTATTTTAGATGGTCATGCTTCCAAATCCGCCATCAACACGGATGAATGTACCAGTTACGAAGCTAGAAGCATTTTCTGAAGCCAAGAATACCGCAGCTCCTTTTAGTTCATCAGGGTTACCGAAACGATTCATTGGAGTATGACCCATGATAGATGCTACTCGCTCTTCACTTAAGATTTTACGGTTTTGTTCAGCAGGGAAGAATCCTGGAATAATCGCATTTACACGAATTCCATTTGGTGCGAATTCTCTTGCCAAGAACTGAGTCATGCTGTTGACACCAGCTTTTGAAACAGAGTATGTAAATACTTTTGATAATGGTGTTGTAGATGACACAGAAGAAATATTAATAATGCTTCCTTTGCGTCCTAGATCAATCATTTTCTTTGCGAAAATTTGAGTTGCCACAACATAACCTTTTAGGTTTACATCCATAATTTTGTCATACTCATCCATTTCAAGCTCGAAGAATGGAGTTGGACTGTTCATACCTGGTGCATTAAGAAGGATGTCAATTCCGCCAGACCAAGCTTCAATTTCGTTTGCAGCCTGTTCGAGTGATTCACGTGATAGAACGTCTGCTGTGAAAGCTTTCGCAATTCCGCCCTCAGCCTCGATTTCTTTTACAACCGCTTCCGTTTTTTCAAGATTGCGTCCAACGATAGCTACTTTTGCGCCCTGTTCAGCAAATCCCTTACAGATTGAAGAACCTAGAACACTATTTCCACCGATTGCTACAGCTGTTTTTCCAGTTAAGTCAAATAATTTAGTCATGTCTAATTCCCCTTTTGATGTAATTAGGTCTTATTCAGTCAGGCTTTGAACCCTGACTGATAAATTAAAATAAGTTTCCGTTTTCGTCAAAGCCGAATTCGTATAGGTCTGATGCCTGTTCGATATTTGGATGCTGGGTAATGTAATCTAATAAGGCTTCGGAAACTTCGATTTCGCTCACATGGAGTGTATCTTTGATACGTACCATTTTTACCTTTGTGAAATCTAAGATATTACATGTTTTGATGGCTGCTTGAATTGCTTCTTTATCATTTGGAAGTGTTGTTGCAATCTTCGTCGGTGCAACAACAGTTGAAGTCAATCCATTTGCATATGTGAATTCAAGGTCCATTTTGTCCACAAGTCGTTGGGTTGTGAAATCTGCTGTTCCAACACCATTCGCATTACCTTCTGTTTCTGGAGTTAAGCTTAACACAATCATTTTGTTTACATCAGGACCGCCGTGTGCATATGGAGTTGGATAACGCCCCGTAATATTCGGATCCATTCCGTCTCCACTGATATTTTTACCTATTTGATCAATGACAAGGACATCGATTTGATCAAAGAATAGCTTTGGAAGTAATTGCTTTGCTTGTGCTTGAAGCTCAGGTTCCTTCTCAATAATTTCATTTGTAAGCATGACTTCAATTCTTGCAACCCTGTCAAATGCGTTTTCAACAGTAGCGACACCAAAAAGAAATGGAGTTTTCTCCATAATCATTTGTGCCATTGCCGGAACATTTTCTGCCATGTATTTAAAGCCTAATTGATGGCAAGCTTCTGCTCCTTTTTGCTTCCCAAGTCCTATGCTGATCATTTTTTGAATTCCACTTTCAACAGAACCACGGAAAGCTGTATGTGGTTTTACACGATTAATAACCACAATTCCATCGGCCTTAGAAGCATATTTATCAATGTAAACTGGTAAGCCATTTGGTAGTTCGCCCAATTTTATAACTTCCATAGAGGAACGTATTTCACAACCTACACTTTCTTCTGTTACACCAAGGTGCTTTAAAACATCACGTTGACCTTCACCAGTCGCACCACCATGGCTACCCATACTTGGTACGATAAAAGGCTTGCCGCCCATGTCTTTTATGAATTGAACAGTTGTTTTCGTAATGTCAACTAATGCATCAATTCCACGGCTACCAACAGCAATTGCAATTTCCATGCCCGGTTTAATGGTCTGCTTTACTTCTTCTCGGTGTAATTTGCTTGTTAAATCTTCTACAAGATTTTCAACTTTAGTATCATCAAAATGCTGTTTGACTTTGAGCATTTTTGGAACAGGAATATCCTTTAATAACTCTTGGAGAATACCCATGATAAGACTCCCTTCTAATCAAATGCGCCTTGGCGTACTTGCGCCCAGATTTTTTCGAGCTTGCTCGAAAACTTTCCTTTGAAAATTTGTGGCATCCGCCGGAGGCTTTAACTTTATTCAGTAGGGAATTGAATCCACCACTGAATCCTTCTGCATTTATCCCGGCACTTATAGGAGTGGGGAATTCTGTTGAATAAAGGTAAAACTTACATCTAAAAACAGTTTACGCATTTTTTTTTGCGTTGTCTCTTTTTTTGCATTAAAACAATGGAAGCCCATATTATGTAGGTGTAATCCCTTACAACCAAATGAGTTTTTTACAAATAAAAGCCGGGGCTTCAGTATTGAAACCCCAACAATGATTTATTCCATCCAGTTTGTATGGAAGGTTCCTTCTTTATCAACGCGTTGGTATGTGTGAGCACCAAAGTAGTCGCGTTGTGCTTGAAGAAGGTTTGCAGGTAATGTTTCAGTACGGTAGCTATCATAGTATGCAATAGCACTTGAGAAACATGGAACAGGAATTCCTTTTTCCACAGCTACTGAGATAACCTTACGTAATGATGCTTGGTAACCTTCTGCAATTTCCTTAAAGTAAGGATCTAGTAATAGGTTTGCTAATTGTTGGTCACGGTCGTATGCTTCTTTGATGTTTTGTAGGAATTTTGCACGAATGATACATCCGCCACGGAAAATCATTGCAATTTCTCCGTATTTTAAATCCCAACCATATTCTTCAGATGCTACACGCATTTGTGCGAAACCTTGTGCATATGAAATAATTTTACTTAAGTAAAGAGCTTTACGAACTGCTTCAATAAGTTCTTGTTTGTCACCATCATAACCTTGTGCAGATGGACCTGAAAGAACTTGGCTTGCTTTCACACGCTCATCCTTCATTGCTGAGATGAAACGAGCAAATACAGATTCAGTAATGATTGGTAGTGGAACACCTAGGTCTAGAGCGTTTTGGCTAGTCCATTTACCAGTTCCTTTTTGACCAGCAGTGTCAAGGATTACATCAACAAGTGGTTTGCCAGTTTCTTCATCTTTTTTCTTGAAAATATCTGTTGTGATTTCAATTAAATAACTGTCTAGTTCGCCTTTGTTCCAATCAGCAAATACTTCATGAAGTTCATCTGTACTTAAACCTAGAACATTTTTAAGGATGAAATATGCTTCACAGATTAATTGCATATCTCCATATTCAATACCGTTGTGAACCATTTTTACGTAATGACCGGCACCATTTGGTCCGATATATGTACAGCAAGGGTCACCTGATACTTTTGCAGAGATTGCTGTTAAGATTGGTTCAACAAGCTCGTAAGCTTCTTTTTGCCCACCAGGCATAATTGAAGGTCCTTTTAAAGCTCCCTCTTCACCACCAGAAACTCCAGTTCCGATGAAGTGAATTCCAGTAGATTCTAATTCCTTGTTACGGCGAATCGTATCTTGGAAGAATGTATTACCACCATCAATTAGAATATCATTTTCTTCAAGATATGGCTTTAAAGAATCAATTGTTGCATCAGTTGCTGGACCAGCTTTAACCATTAATAAGATTTTGCGTGGCTTTTCTAGGGAATTAACAAATTCCTCAATTGTTTTTGCACCAACAAAGTTTTTGCCAACTGCTTCATTTTGAAGGAACTCTTCTGTTTTTTCGTATGAACGGTTAAAAACAGCAACAGAGTATCCTCTGCTTTCTATGTTTAACGCTAAGTTTTTACCCATTACTGCTAAACCAACTACACCAATTTGTTGCTTAGACATATTAAAATCAAACCTTTCTACTTATGTAATAAGGATAGAAAACAAATCATGATGTTATTTTGTGTATCTTTTAAAGTGATTATGACAATTTAATTTAAAAGATTATCTCTTAACGAAATAATTAATTTGTTTCCTAAACTAACTATTTATATTATAGAAGATTATACTCTATAAATCAATTCGTCAATTGTTGAAATTTGTAGAATCTATGAAGATTTTAAACTATTATTTTTAAAATTCACATTAAAACTACGTAATTTATTAATTGATTATCTTAAAAATAGTGTTACAATGAGTAATAATTTAAATTTTCTATTTTGTTGTACTTTTTAAAATGGAGGTATTTTATATGTCAGATTTACGTAGTAATATGATTAAATCAGGAATCGATCGAGCTCCTCATAGAAGTTTACTTCGCGCAGCTGGAGTTAAAGACGAGGATTTTAACAAACCTTTTATAGCAGTTGTCAACTCTTATATTGATATTGTTCCAGGACATGTTCATTTACAAGAGTTTGGTAAAATCGTAAAGGATGCCATTAGGGAAGCGGGTGGCGTTCCATTTGAAATGAACACCATTGGTGTTGATGATGGAATTGCAATGGGCCATATCGGTATGAGATATTCTCTACCTAGCCGTGAAATCATTGCTGATTCAGTTGAAACAGTTGTTGCTGCGCACTGGTTTGATGGAATGGTTTGTATCCCTAACTGTGACAAAATCACTCCAGGAATGATGATGGCTGCAATGCGTCTTAACATCCCTACTATCTTTGTAAGTGGTGGTCCGATGAAAGCTGGCCGTGATGCGGCTGGAAATCCTCTAAACTTAAACTCGGTATTTGAAGGTGTAGGTGCCTATCAATCCGGTAAAATCGATGAAGCTAGATTAACAGAAATCGAGCAGTTTGCTTGTCCAACATGTGGATCTTGTTCGGGTATGTTTACAGCAAACTCAATGAACTGTTTAGCAGAAGGACTTGGTCTTGCTCTTCCAGGCAACGGTACAATCTTAGCTGTAGCTGAAGAAAGAAAAGAATTTGTTAAAGAATCTGCAAAACAATTAATGTATTTAATTGAAAAGGATATTAAACCACGTGATATCGTGACAGTGGATACAATTGATAATGCATTTGCTTTAGATATGGCAATGGGTGGCTCAACAAATACTGTTCTTCATACTCTAGCATTAGCGAATGAAGCCGAAATTGATTATTCATTAGAACGTATTAATGAAATAGCAGCGCGTGTACCACACTTAGCCAAAATTGCCCCTGCTTCTGATCATCATATTGAGGATGTTCACAATGCTGGAGGTGTTAGTGCAATCATTAATGAATTGCTTAAAAAGCCAGGTGCTATTAATGGAGATTGTTTGACTGTAACAGGTAAAACATTGCGTGAAACTGTAGCAGGCTGTGAAATTACGGATCATAATGTGATTCGCCCACTTGAGAATCCACATTCTGAAACAGGTGGATTAGCGATTTTATTTGGTAACTTAGCTCCTGAGGGTGCTGTCGTTAAAGTTGGTGCGGTTGATCCTGAGGTTGGCGGATACCACAGAGGCCCTGCCGTTTGCTTTGATTCTCAAGAGGATGCGCTATCTGCTATTATTGTTGGTAAGGTTAAAGAAGGCGATGTAGTGGTAATTCGCTATGAAGGCCCTAAAGGTGGTCCAGGTATGCCTGAAATGCTTGCACCAACATCCCAGATCGTTGGTAGAGGTCTTGGTGCCAAAGTTGGCTTAATTACTGATGGCCGTTTCTCCGGTGCATCAAGAGGTATCTCTATCGGACATATCTCCCCGGAAGCTGCTGAAGGTGGTCCAATTGCATTCGTTCATGATGGAGACATCATTGAGCTTGATTTAAATAATCGTTCCATTACATTAGAGATTTCTGATGAAGAATTTGAAAGACGTAAAGGTGAATGGAAAGGCTTTGAACCAAAAGTGAAAAAAGGCTACCTAGCTCGCTATTCAAAGCTCGTAACAAATGCAAGTACTGGTGGAGTTATGAAGATTTAATACACCCCTAGCAAAACAGCCTGGTTCAACTGAATCAGGCTGTTTTTTCAATTACGAGAATTGTGTTGGAAAGAACTTGTTGGTAAAATATATGAAAAGCAAATGACTCTTACAGCATTAAATGGAGTGAAAAAAATGACTGCAGATAAAAAACTATTAGGGGAAAAACGGAGAGATTCGATTATTAAATGGTTGAAGGAAAGCCCTACCCCGATTATTGGTGAGGAACTTTCAAAACGAGCAAATGTAAGCCGCCAGGTAATAGTTCAGGATATTTCTTTATTAAAGGCAAAAAATGAACCCATTGTTGCTACTAGCCAGGGCTATATTTATTTTCAGGAACAATCAAATCAAGATCACATTTCTAGAATTATTGCAGTGAAACACACTACTGAGCAAACTGCTGAGGAACTAAATCTATTAGTAGATAACGGTGTGACCGTTCGGGATGTGATTGTTGAGCATCCTGTATATGGGGAAATTGTAGGGTCATTAATGATTAAGAATCGGTTTGAAGTGAAACGTTTTATTGAAAAATTATCTGAAACCAATGCCTCCCTCCTTTCTTTGTTGACGAATGGTGTGCACTTACATACGATTGAAGCAGATTCTGTTGAAAAAATAGCTGCAGCCTGTGAAGCTTTACATGAAGTGGGAATTTTATTAAGTGATCAATAAGATTAGAAAAGCAACAGCCCTGGGGACTGTTGCTATTTTAATTAAACCATAATCTTACAAATATCATTTGTAAATTCAACTGGGTCTTGAATTGGCAGACCTTCGATAAGAAGTGCTTGGTTGTACAATAACTGAGTGTACAAATCAACCTTCGTTTTATCATCTTCAAACGCATTTTTTAATGATTGGAAGACTTCATGATGTACGTTAATCTCTAGTACTTTATCAGCCTTAACATTTTGATTGTCAGGCATCGCATTCAAAATTTTCTCCATTTCAATCGAGATTTCACCATCTGTTGATAAACAAACTGGATGTGTTTTTAGACGTTTCGAAATTCTCACATCAGTTACCTTACCTGCTAATGCATTTTTCATATATTCAAATAGCTCTTTGTTTTCGTTTTGTTCTTCTTCTGTTGCTTTGTCGCTTTCATTTGGTTCAAATCCTAAATCACTGCTTGATACGGACTTGAATTCTTTTTCCTTATAACTCATGAGCATCTTAATCGCAAATTCATCAATATCCTCAGTGAAATAAAGGATTTCATAGCCCTTATCAGCTACTAATTCAGTTTGTGGCAGCTTGTCGATGCGCTCAATCGAATCACCTGTGGCGTAATAAATGTATTTTTGATCCTCCGGCATTTTGGATACATATTCGTCTAATGTAACAAGCTTTTTCTCCTTGGAAGAATAGAAAAGTAATAAATCTTGTAATGTCTCTTTGTTGCTTCCAAAGTCACTGTATACACCAAATTTCAATTGGCGTCCAAAGCTATTATAGAACTTTTCGTATTTTTCGCGTTCATTTTTTAACATGCTCTGTAATTCGCTTTTGATTTTTTTATTGATGTTTTTCGCGATAAGTTTTAATTGACGATCCTGCTGAAGCATTTCTCTTGAGATATTAAGCGATAAATCCTCAGAATCTACTAATCCTTTTACAAAGCTAAAATAATCAGGAAGCAGATCAGCGCATTTGTTCATAATTAATACGCCATTTGAGTAAAGCTCTAGCCCTTTTTCATATTCCTTTGAGTAATAATCAAATGGAATATTTTCAGGTAAATATAAAATGGCATTGTAGCGAATTGTACCGTCAACACTGATATGAATATGCTTTAAAGGCTTATCAAATCCATAGTGTTTTTCATTATAGAATTTTTCATAGTCTTCATCAGTGAGTTCACTTTTGTTCTTTCTCCAAATAGGAACCATGCTGTTAATGACTTGTTCTTCTGTAATCTGCTCGTATTCAGATTCGCTTCCATCCTTTAGTTTGCTTGAGGATACATCCATCTTAATTGGGTAGCGGATGAAATCTGAATATTTTTTAATGATTGATTTTAAGCGGTATTCTTCTAAGAATTCATCATAAGATTCATCTTCAGTATTTTCTTTGATTTTTAAAATGATATCAGTTCCAACTGTGTCTTTTTCCACAGTTTTAATGGTGTAGCCATCAGCACCCGTTGACTCCCATTTGTAGGCTTCTTCGTTACCGAGGGCTTTACTAATAACAGTTACAACGTCAGCAACCATGAAAGCGGCATAAAATCCAACACCAAATTGTCCGATGATGTCATGGCCGTCTTTGATTTCGGTTTCCTTTTTAAAAGCGAATGAACCACTTTTGGCGATTGTTCCAAGGTTTGTTTCAAGCTCTTCCTTGGTCATCCCGATTCCAGTATCAGAAATGGTAAGAGTTCTGTTCTCCTTGTCAGCAGCAATTTTGATGAAATAGCTATCCTTATTAAATTGATAGCGATCATCAGTTAACGCCTTATAATAGATTTTGTCAATTGCATCACTGGAGTTTGAGATTAACTCGCGTAAAAATACTTCCTTTTGCGAATAAATTGAGTTAATCATCATTTCTAATAACCTTTTAGACTCTGCTTTAAACTGTTTTTTAGGCATGGCTAGTTCCCCTTTCTGAAAAAAAGTATGACTATTTTATTTACAGTTAGCACTCGCAATCACGAAGTGCTAACACCCATGTTTTTAATACCATATATTTTTAACTCTGTCAATTATGGTGATATTTCTTTACTTAAAAATGATACTATTTCCTTCTTGTGTTTTTGGAATGAATTCTCTCCAAGCTCTACTAGAAAATCGATAAATTCTGGAGCATCGAACGGAACCTCCCGCCCTAGGTTTTCATTAATTCGAAAATAATGATCTCCAAGTAAATGCTGACAATGATAGGTTACAGATTCAGATGATAGATGCAGTGCAAGGTCAAGTAGTTTTGGGGTCATTCTCATCGAAGGAAGATGAAATGGAAGCCACTTGGTTACACCCCACTCTTTTTGTGTTTCCATCGAAAAGTCGATTTTTTGCAGACCAGTACCGATTGACATAATATGAATATCCTCTAGTTTCTTTTTAAAATAATGCTGGGCTTCCGTAATACAAACGAGTGACGGATTATTGGCCCAAAGTCCCCCATCAATGGCCATATAGTGATTATTAACATTATTGGGTGGGAAAAAGACGGGGGCTGAACAAGAAGAAAGCACAACGTCCCAAAGCTTGATGGAGTGATCGTCCTGTTCGGTATTTCCATAATTCGATCGATGGACAAATGGATTTCCATGAGTGATATCAACGGTTGGAATGAGCAGAGGTTTCTTAATATCAAATAAGGTTGTTTCACCAAATGCATCTTGGATATAGTCACGTAAATAGCGATCGCTGTAAAAGCTTTTTAGAAACCCGATTTTTGATTGTTTCGTAAAAATTTTTTCGCCATATTCAATATAGCCTTTTTGTACTTCCCCCATGTCCAGTTCTAGTGTTGCAGAAGCAGCGATAATCGAACCTGTACTTGTCCCCGCAATCATATCAAACATATTTGCTATGGGTTGATTATATTCTTTTTCTATTGAGCGTAAAATGGCAACCGCATAGACTCCGCGAATTCCGCCCCCATCAATGCAAAGGATTTTCATATTTTTCACCTATTAAAGAGTTTTCCTAATAGTATTCCCTTTGGAGAGTGCGTGTATAAGCAGCAAAAAAAGATGCCGAGGGGCTAGGCTAAGCACAAGAGTTTATAAATAGACGGAGAAATTCCGATAGTTTAGTAATTATCATTAAAAAATGCTCAAATAGAGGGAGGGAATCCGCCTATTAATTCGAAAAACGTGAAAATAGGAGATTTTTGACTGCATAGTCGGAAAACTTTCCCTTATATACCCCGAAAAGTGCTTCAATCTGCATATAACCGAAAAAACTCCGCTTATTATACTTAAGAAAAGCACCTTAAAATGGAACTCTTTATTTCAAGGCACCTCTTCTATTTATTTGTCCAAACTCTATTCCCTTCTTCTCGTCTCGTATAATGCTGATCATCAAGTAACTCTAAGAAAAGAATGAGATATTTACGAGAGAGTGAAAGTATTTCTTTTGCTTCCGTTAAACTAAAAATATCACCTGTTCCGGCTTTTAATTCAACAACTGCTTTGTCAAATTCATTTTTGTAAATCAATGTTTCTTCGTTGAGTAAGAATGCTTGATTTGTTTTTAATAAATAGGTTTTAAGTTCGTTTGCAGCCTGATTAGAAAGATTGCCTTGTTTTAGATAATCTACCCATTTCTTAGGCTGGATCCCGTCATTCATTAGTGACGAAACAACTATTTCCATTGGCCCTTTTGAAAGGCTAGGGTTAAAACTTGATAGCGATAAATATTGCTCTTCTTTCTTCAATTCATTGATTTGTAACAGCTCGTTTATACAGTACTCGATTAATTTCTTATTCTGCCCAAGCACCTGTAGAAGTTCAGCTTTACTCATACCTATCCGTAAAGGAAATTCGTCATGATATTCCCTTAATTTATTTAAGATAACTTCATTAAGTTTTGCAATCATTCGTTTTAAACTGTAGACACCCTCAGATATTTCAATGTACTTACCAGATATAAGCCCAACGGAAATAATTTCGTCTACTTGCTCCTCTTGTAATGAGGAAAGTTGGATTAGTTGAAGTTTTGATAATTGTTGATTCTTTAAAAGCATGTCATCCAAAATTTCTGAAGGTGAGCTTTCCAATTGTTTTTTTAGCATTGTAATCGTTTCTTCACCAAATCGATATTTCTGTGCTTGAGGTTGAATAATCCATCCCCCACCTAGGGTTTCAACTGGAGTCGGTCTCCGTAAAATAAACCTGTCCCCACGGCGCACGACAATTTCTTCCTCTAATCGGATTTGGCAAAGTATTTCTTCAGCTGATTCTTTGACTTCATTTCGGTCAAAAAAGATAATTTTGCCGTAAGCTTCGGTTGTGCCAACATGTAGCTTGACAGGTGATCGCTGTTTAAGTGGAGTTGCCAGTGTCGAAGCAAGTTGTAGTGCAATGTCAATCGTGCTCGTCACTTGGAAGTTTTCTGAATCGACAATAACGTCACCACGTTTTATTTCCTCTTTAGTAACTCCGGTAATATTTAAAGCAACTCGTTGCCCCGCTTGGGCTTGTTCTGTTTCCTCATTATGTACCTGGATTTGACGAATTTTAACCTTTTTCTCAGAGGGCAAAAGTGTTAATTGACTGTCTCTTGTCACTACACCTTCAAAAACCGTTCCTCTTACAACGGTTCCATGTCCCTGGACCGTAAAAGATTGGTCAATCGGCAAGCGGAATGAGCCATTGCTGTCTCTTTGTTCAAGCCCGTTGATTTCCGTTTGAATCGCATGTTTTAGCTCGAGAATCCCTTTTCCAGATAAACTATCAACAAAAAGAATTGGTGCAGCATTGCTAAAATCTGTTTCTGCCAACAATTCTTTTATTTCTTCGACAGCAAGTTCGAGCAACTCCTCTTCAACCCTGCTAATCTTCGAAACAACAACGATACACTTTTTAATCCCCAAAAATTTTAATATCTGGAGGTGTTCTTTTGTCTGTGGCATGACACCTTCATCTGCAGCAATTACAAGTAACACAAGGTCGATTCCGGCTACACCAGCTATCATCTGTCTAATAAAACGTTCGTGTCCAGGTACATCCACTATGGATACATGAGTTCCGTTATCTAATTTAAGGGGTGCATAGCCTGGCTCGATTGAGATATGGCGTTCTTTTTCTTCTTTTAATCGATCGGTATCGACTCCTGTTAAAGCCTTTGTGAGGGTTGTTTTCCCATGGTCAATATGACCTGCCATTCCAATCGTATAAAATGAATCTACCATTTCCTGCATTCTCCCCTTTATTACCGTCTTTTCTTCCTTCTACTTTACTAGCAAGCATATGGGTAATTCAAGTTTGAGGATTATTATTTGCCTTAAAAAGAAATTCACGTATATAATGAGTGGTAGTCTATTTGGGGTTGGCTGGGGTGCTGGTGTCCAACTGGGTATTTAAATTCCTTTCTGTTTTCTCCTTTGTAAGACTAAATTTTATGGCAGAACTTCTTATCTATTACGAAAAAAGTCACAAAAACATATATGTGTCGTCCCTTAAGGGGACTACCATGTATAAAAAGCTTTGTATTAGTGATAGAGAAAGCAAAAAATAAATAATTGGTTTATATAAAAGGTTTACAACGGACTATTGGATTGTATAAACAAGCTTAAAATCTCTGTAATGAAAGACAAATTAGCAAATCAAGACAAACAGTTTCTTATTATTTGAAAAATGTCGGATAAATAAAAAGAAGGTGTTACCATAATTCGGTGGCACCTTCGATTTTTTTAAAAGCTATTTAACTGTAACTTGATCAAATTGTCTAGCAACTTCTAATATCTCATCCTTGTACTCTAAGATGTCATTTATATTATTTATCTTTATACTCGTTCTATTTACATCATTTAATTGAATGTATTTATTAGTACCGTTTAACCCCAATCTACAAACCCATTTTCTAATTGTATCATCTAGCAAAACATTAAAATAACTTTTGTTATCTCTATAGAATACCCTCGAAGGATCAATTTCTTCTTTAAGAATTAACTTAACTATGACATAACCTTCGATTTCTTCTTCAGTTGTATGTATTTCATCTTCTTTATTTACCTCTACCTCTGTTTCCTCTTTTTCCTTTTCATCATCTAAGGGTACTCTTGGTTGAGCATTTACAATATTTTCCGTTGATGAATTTAATGCCTTTTGCAGTTTATCATTTACTTTTTCATTTACGTATTGATTTAAAGACTTCTTTACTAAGTCTCTAAAGTTATCTATGACCTTTTTTGTTTTAACTCCTTGATAAATATCATTTAGAATGACCCTAATAAAGTCTTCAGAAGGGTTATCCCATTGACGAGCAAGATATTGTTTTATCTCACCTGTATACTTTAATTCTGATGCAGTAGTAAGTACATTATTTACATTAAAATCAGTCTTACGGAATTTTGCAAGTTCAACAATATCAACATCTTTCAGGTCCAACATATTAATAACAAAAAAAGGTTTTTGATCCATTTTGTTTTGCTCTTCTAAATCAGTAAAAAACTTATAAACAATGCCGTTTGTAAGTATGGCAAACTTAGCATTTGTTGTACCAAAATATCTAAATAGTTGAGAATCGTGCTTACCTAACTGTTCATTAATACTTTTTGCTTCAATTAATATTACAGGTTCTTCACCTTGCATTATTGCATAGTCAATTTTCTCACCTTTTTTTATTCCAACATCGGCAACAAATTCAGGTATTAGTTCTTCTGGATTGAAAATATCATAGCCTAAAGATTGAATTAAAGGCATAATTAAAGAAGTTTTAGTTGCTTCTTCGGTTTGAATATTTCCTTTTATTCTCTCAATTCTACTCGCTAGCGATATTATCTGTTGCTTAAATTCTTCCATATACCCCACTCTCCCAATATGTATATTTTACCAATTATTATAACAGAGTTTTTTATCTATTGTCTCATAATTCGAAAACTTCATATTTTTTTATTAATGGTGGATTCAATCCTTAATGTAAAATTTATCGTTATTTTATAAAATATTAAGGTTTGAATACTTTTATTGATTGTAAACATATTAGAATGTCCTAATTCCTTGAAAAAAATGAGTTTATAATTCATAATTAAGACTTATTGGCTAATAAGTAAAGCTCTATGGGTACACTTTAAAAACGTTAATATAACAGCATGGGGTTGGCTGGGGTGCTGGTGTCCCCCTGGATCTTCAAAATCCTGAGGGAGGCGCGTGTCGTCTCCGGTGGGTTCGATTCCCACACAGTCCCGCCAAATATTTTTATTAAAACTAGATTAATGTAAATAATACAAAAAAAACTGGGTAGAAAAAGGAGCTCTCCTTTTCACCCAGTTTTATTTTTATTGTAATTCCATTTTTAAGTCTGTTGCTTTTGTCCATCCAATTACCTTTAAACCATGATAGATAGCCAGAGTTATGATAATCGGAAGGATGATTCCAACAGCAATGTAAATTGATAGAACTATAGCACCCTGCTCAGCTAAAATATTGATTGGTGCGATTAATGAATTAAGCCCAAGCCCTGCTAATTGATATGGAACTTGAAAATCAAAAATCAATGTTGCGATTGGTGCACAAATGACAGCTGCGATAAACGGCGGGATGGCAAGCCTTGGATTTTTGACTAAGTTCGGAAATTGTACCTTAGGCGTAATTAAGGATTGTGCAATGTTAGCCCCAGCATCATTTTGTTTAAATGACATTGCGGTGAATCCAGCAAATTGAACGGTACAACCAATTAAAGCAGCTGCGCTTGACACAGGATCAAGCTGTAAGGCAATCGCTATAGCTGCAGAAGACGCAGGCGACATAAGGAAAATACTCCAAACAAGAGATATGACCATAGGTCCAATAATTGGAGAATCAGCAACAGATTCAGCGATTTGCGCGCTTAATAGTTCTAATAAAGGAGTTGTAATAATTGATAAAAACACACCAGCGATGCCTCCTACAAGAATAGCTGCAAAAGGTATGGCCATCATATCAAGTTTTGTTTTTCCTGCAACCCGTTTACCTACCCATGTAGCGATTACTGCAGCCATTACTGCACTTAATGGTTGTCCTGTTACCAATGTGACACCATTTTCAGTAAGCTGAACAGCACTCGCTCCTACCGTAGCACAAGCCATTGCACTGAAAATGACTAGTGTATTACCTCCAAGCTGGTACGCGATGCCTGCCCCTAGTGCTGGTGCTAACATGAGTTGTGCCGAAACTCCGATTATAGTAAAGCCTTCCCAACCAGTAAAGGTTCCCAGTGATTCCATAAGAAGACCAATTCCAAGTGTAACTAAAACTGCATTTGCAAGTCCTTGTGAAGCTTTATACATCCGATCAATCAAATACTTTTTCGTTGAATGTTTCATTGTGTAATCCCCCTGATGTGTTAATTTCAGAATATATGTTTTTGTTTGAATAATGTACTTTCTGATTAATTGTTATCATAATATAGTTATTTTCAGATAATGTCAACAATTATATTTATTCAAAAACCTTAAGAACGCTTTCATTTGGTTATTCAGATGAAATCCTCACTAGATACCTCTAATTGTTATATTATCTAAGTATAATTTTAATTTTGTCTTAATAAGATAAAAATTCAAATTAATTTCTATTACTAAGTTTCTTATGCTAAAATTAGTTTTGAAAATTAGGTGCCTAGTTTGGTACCAAAATATTGAGTGTGGAAGGAGTGACGTTGATGTCTAAGAAGGAAGAAATCATTAAATTGACCTCCCTTTCAACAAAAGCTGGCTGAGGATGCAAAATTGGTCCTGAGGACCTGGCGCAGGTTCTGCGTCAATTACCGAAAGCTACACCAAATCCAAATTTATTAGTTGGTCTTGATACCCCTGATGATGCAGGTGTATATAAAATCAATGATGAGCTTGCACTTGTGCAAACACTAGACTTTTTCACCCCAATTGTGGACAATCCATACATGTTTGGACAGATTGCTGCAGCAAATGCATTAAGTGATGTCTATGCAATGGGAGGAAAACCTATCACGGTTATGAATATTGTCGCCTTCCCTATTAATACACTAGATAAAAGTATTTTAGCGGAAATTCTAGCGGGTGCTGCCGAAAAAGTGAGAGAATCAGGAGCTTCCTTAGTTGGCGGTCACTCCATAGATGACAAAGAACCGAAATTTGGTTTATCTGTAACTGGTACAATCCATCCTAGTCGAATTCGTGCCAATTCCGGTGCAAAGCCTGGTGACCGACTTATTTTAACGAAGCCAATCGGTGTTGGGATTTTAACAACTGCGATTAAAAGAGACCTTTTAGGGCAAGAGGATATTGAAAAAGTTACAGAGGTCATGGCAACATTGAATAAAAAAGCTGCCGAGGTAATGGATAACTATCATGTCAATGCTTGTACAGATGTAACTGGGTTTGGCCTACTTGGTCATGCTATGGAAATGGCCGAAGGAAGCAATGTAGGGATGACAATTCAGTTTGCAAATGTCCCTATTTTACCAAGAACAAAAGAACTCGCTGAACAAAAGGTAGTTCCAGGTGGTACAAAGAAAAACCACGCTTGGTTAGCCGAACGAGTGGAATTTAGTGCTACTCTCGATGAGCTTGATCAACTCATTTTATGTGATGCGATTACGTCTGGCGGACTTCTTGTATCTGTTCCAGAGGATGAAGCCGATAAAGTGCTGCAAGAACTACGTGAGAATAATGTTGATGCTAGCATTATTGGTGAAGTAACAAGCGAAAAACCTGGTTTTATTAAGGTAGTTTAAAGGACTCGATATTGAGTCCTTTTTGGATTGTTAGGAAATAATAACGAAAAAATTAAATGAGGTGCCTATTTTGAAAAAGAGAAAGATTTATGCTTTTCTTCTAGTTATTAGCGTCCTGCTAGCTGGCTGTGGGTCAAATGCTGGTGATGAAAATAAAAATAATAAAGAAGAAGCTTTTACAATCGGTGTTATACCTGTCCAAACTGTCGGTGAAATGGAAACTGCTATGGATAAGCTTCAATCTATTTTAACGAAAAAACTAAACCGTGAAGTATCCGTCGAAGTATATCCCGATTATAACGGTGTTGTTGAAGCGATGAATTATAATAAAATTGATATGGCCTATTTTGGTCCATTAACCTATGTTGTAGCTCACGAAAAAAGTGGTGCAAAAGCGATCATTACTCAATTGATTGACGGTGAGCCATTCTATCATTCCTATATTATCACCCATAAAGATAGTCCATTGAATTCAATTGATGATTTAGTAGCAAACTCTAAGGAAATTGATTTTGCTTTTGGTGATATTAATTCAACTTCTGGTTCTCTCATCCCTTCAATTGAACTTAAGGATCGAGGAGTATTTGAATCTGAGGATGTGCATCAATTTAAAACTGTCCGCTACACGGGGTCCCATGATGCAACTGCTTTGGCTGTTCAAAATCAACAAGTTGGTGCTGGTGCCATTGATAGTGCGATTTATAATCAGCTTGTTGAGTCAGGAAAAATTGATGGTTCCTTATTTAAAACAATCTGGCAATCTGAAAAATTATTTCAATATCCATGGGCAGTTCATAAGGATACAGATGACGAAACCATTCAAAAACTAAAAGATGCCTTCCTAGCTATCGATGATGAAGAGATTCTGGCTGCTTTTGGTGCAAGTGGATTTACAGAAGCGACAGATTCAGATTATGAAAGCATCCGCCAAGCTGCAATTAAACAAGGAATTATAAATGAATAGAGCTGATCTACATGTGGTTTAAACGAACTACTCTACTATCTGTAGTTCTATTAGTGATTGCGGTTATTGTAAGTATGAGAATAACCGAGTTTGATCTTTCCAAATTTCGTGATTTTCGAAATATGATTGATTTTCTCTCACAATGGTTTCCAATGGATTATACAAGTTTGCCTCGGATGCTCAGGGATAGTGCAGAAACACTTGCGATGGCGTTTTTAGGAAGTGTGTTTGGTCTTATTATTGCATTGCCAATCAGTTTTCTTGCTGCAAAAAATACTTCCCCTTCTACCATTGTTTTCAATCTTACAAGAATTGTAATGAGCTTTGTTCGCTCTATTCCAGAAATTGTGTTCGGATTAATTTTATTAACGGCGTTAGGGCTCGGCCCCTTCCCTGCCGTTCTTGCAATTATGTTTCATAATATTGGGGTGCTTGGAAAATTAATTTCTGAACTGATTGAATCGGCAGAACCTGGTCCACACGAAGCGATGAGAGCAGTCGGTTCAAAAAACTGGTTAGCATCTCTTTTTAGCATACTTCCACAAATTTGGCCTAATGTGTTATCCCAATATTTTTACCGCTTTGAGGTTGCGATTCGAACCTCCCTCATCCTAGGTTTTATTGGTGGAGGAGGAATTGGCCAACGTCTTTTTAATGATTTTAAAAGCTTTCAATATTCTTCCGTTTCGTTGGACGTGTTCTTAATCATGTTAATTGTCATCATTGTTGACGGATTAGGAAGTTATGTACGGAATAAGGTTATTTAACGGGGGTAGACATAAAATGATTGAATTGAATAACGTAACGGTCTACTATCCGAATTCAGTAAGGCCAGCTCTATCCTCAGTGGATCTCAGATTGGATAAAGGCGAATTTGTCTGTGTACTCGGGAAAAGTGGCGCAGGGAAATCAACGCTCATCCGTTGTATGAATGGCCTCCAACAGCCAACAAGTGGTGAAGTGCTTTGGAATGGTGAACCATTAACCAATAAAAATAAGGAAAAACAGCGCCTGATTCGGAGAGAAATGGGAATGATTTTTCAGCATTTTAACCTAATCCCCCGCTTGACGGTATTGCAAAATACGTTAACAGGCATATTCGGCTATCGGAGTTCGATGAAAAATTTGCTAGGGATTTTTTCTAAGGAAGAAATCAACAATGCAAAACGTGTGTTGGGAGTCGTTGGTCTTTCTGAATTTGAGGATCGTCGGATCGAGCATTTAAGTGGCGGGCAAAAGCAGAGGGTTGGAATCGCCCGTGCCTTATTGCAAAAACCTCGTGTTTTTTTAGGGGATGAGCCGGTTGCAAGCTTAGATCCAGGTACAGCCAATCGTATTTTTACATTACTTAAGGAATTACATGATCGCCATAGACTTTTATCTATAATGAATCTTCATGATGTAGAACTTGCAAAACAGTTTGCAACAAGGCTGATTGCATTGAAAAATGGTGAGATTATTTTTGATGGAAAGCCTGAAGAGTTTACTCAGGAGATGTATGAGCAGACGTACAATTCGTAAGGATGTTCTTTCTATAGGAAGTAATTGTTTTCTTTTTTGTGAATTGTTATACTTCTTATATAT
>NZ_JBALOP010000012.1:0-2521 GCF_036962685.1 Bacillus sp. JJ1566
ACATAGGTACCAGTTTAATTTAAAGCCTTCTCTTTTTAATATCAATCTTAACCTATGGAAATCTAAACCAGTTTCACTTTCTATATCACTAAAAGTGGCACCTCTATTTAATTTATCAATTATTTGTATCGCCGTTATCTCTTCTTCAGTTTTTTTAGACTCTTTTCTCTCATCTTTTAATTCATTTGAGTTAACCTTAATATTAATCGTATCTAAAACCCATATTTTACTTGTTTTATCTAAATGATAACCTTTTTTCTCTATTTTTCTACGAAGCTCGTCAGCAAAAAGAAGTCTTTCCTTTTTATTTCGCATATAATTATTACTTAAATCATATATAGTTTTTCCTTTGTTTAACTCAGAAATAATGTATTCATAGAACTTATCTTCTGATAATTTAGTCCATGTTTTAAAAAAAGAGTCGAATCGGTACCCGGCTCCTTTAATAGCGTTACTAATTTGAACAACCTGCAATCCATCAGACTTAGCTATTTTAACAAAACCCTCACCAGAATTAAGGCGGTTTATTATTCGATCTAGTTGAATTTTATTATAAGGAGTCTCATTATTCCCATTTTCATACACTTTGTTATCCTGACTGTAGTTTTTTTCCAACTTATTTTTCTTCGATTCCCATCTATTTAAAACTTCGCTGAAATAATAACCCTGTTCTTCTAGTTTTGAATGAAGTGTCTCACCAGAAATATTAAAATCTTTTAATATAGCCTTCTCTGATTTCCCTTCATTCAATTCAGAAACAACCATAGAATAATCAATTTCTTCCTTGTTATTAATAAACTCGTTTACAATACCTAATATATCCATAAATAGTTACTCCACCTTTTTCAGGATGGTAGGTGTAAAGCTACCTTCTTGAAAGATAATTATTTAATTGAATATCATATCTGCAATACCTTTAAGGTTTCTTTCCTGTTCAGTTGTATCATTTTCCATACTCATAATAAAGTCGAAATAATTATTAACAACAAGTTTGGGTTGTTCTAATAAAACTTGCTCAATAATTTCAATACCCCCAGCAGCATACTCCTCAAAAATATTGAGCTTCTTATCAAAAGTCTCAGCATCATCCCTAAGAATATCTATATCTTGTGTTTCTGAAAGTGCTACCATGTTTATCATTGGTTCATCTGTATCTAAATTAAAATTGTCCCATAACAATCCTTCTGCTGTGGCAGAGAACTGCTTTCTCTTCTTCTCAAGAAAGCCAACAGTTCCAGCAATCATAAATACCTCTTTATATGATGCGAAAATACCAAATTCATCCCTATCAGTTAACTTTCTGTAAATAGAGTCTTGATCCTTTGGCCTCTTAATTCTTCTGTGAATCATATTAAATTACCTCCTTAACACTTGTGAACTCATAAGGTTTGTCTTTATTAATTCTAGGGTCATTATAAACTAATCTATATTCTCTACCTATTAAACTATTCATTTGCTCTTCTACCTCCCCCTTCCACTGCGATGTAGAAACGATAACTATAAGTTGGTCTGCTAATT
This sequence comes from Bacillus sp. JJ1566, assembly GCF_036962685.1. Lineage (NCBI taxonomy): Bacteria > Bacillati > Bacillota > Bacilli > Caryophanales > Bacillaceae > Bacillus > Bacillus sp. JJ1566. The sequence goes on from NZ_JBALOP010000012.1 coordinate 1,519, forward strand.
TATAAATACCTTTCCCGATTCTTTTTCTATGGTCTGAGTCAAGAGCACCAAAAGGGGAATCCATTACTATAGGATAAATGCCCCCTTCTTCAAACTTATTCTTAATTTCTTTTTTATATTGCTCCCTCGCTATATCTACAATAGCTCCAATAAATGAAAGACTTGTAATTTGACGCTCTCCCTGGGACATTCCAACGAGATTGCCTTTGCTATTTACAACTCTTAACTCATAACTATCTGAAAGTTCAATACTAAAATCCTTACGTAAGAATTGAGAGTATACTTTGTTTATCTTTTCATGAAGTTGAGATTTTACTAAAGATTCTCTTATTTCTAGAATATCTTTCATAACCTCTTCTAAAGTTTCGCATACTTCAACTCTCTTATTAGTTAACTTTGCTTTATCGGCCTGATTTTGAGCTTTAGATTGTTCTACTTTTTTTTCTTTTAGTTTTTTTTCAATACTTTTCAATTCATTTTCTATTGCCCCAATTTTTTTTAGCAAATCATTTTTTTGTTGACTTAACTTTTGACGTCTTGTTTCTAATTCACTTATTTCCTCAGAATCTTTTTCTGATAATTTTAAACCAATTTCTTCAATTTCTTCGTTTAGTTTTTTTCTAATTTGTATTTTACTTATTTCAATTGCCTTTAGCTGTCTTAATTCTTTGAAAAGAGTTTCCTTCCGCTCTTTTATTTTCCCAACAGCCATTAAAGAGTCCATAACTTTTTGCTCTACCGGTGTAGTATTAGTTAACTTTTTTATCTCAACTAAATGATGATAGTGAGGAGTGTGTTCTTTGATAGTTGTACCACAAATACATTTTTGTTCTTCAATCAGTTGATCAATAAATGTAGCCTCAATACCATAGATATGGTCGTCACTCTTCTTTTCCTTTAAGATTTTTTCAGCTTTATGAATTGCAGGAAAACTGAATGCTAAATAGCCTTTTTTAGTCATTAATTCAATAATCTCTTTTTGTACATCTTGAATTTCATTTTT
>NZ_JBALOP010000012.1:2551-5622 GCF_036962685.1 Bacillus sp. JJ1566
TGTAATTGCTTAGAACCCTCTATAGACTTTAACCTTTCTTCAAGTTCCCGGATATGTTTTTCAGTAACTTTTATATTTTTCTGATATAAATCAAGGTCTTCTTTATACTGAGATTCTTTACTCTCTAGGTCTTCTATCTCTTCTATTATTCTATTTGTTTTAAGATCTCCAAACTTCTTTATCTCACTTCTAAATTTTTTCCTAGCACTTGAAGTATGAATAATTCCTCTTTCAAGGATTTCAAGACCCATAATAGTTTTTATTGCTTTTTTTATATCCTCAGTCCCAGATTCTTTTGAAAGATTATCAATTCTTTCGCCATCAAAAAAGAAATAACTCCTTAAATCTTGAGGTAATGTTCTATCAACCTCAGCTTGTGGATTATTCATCATTTTTGATTGACCTTCTTCTTTATATTCAATGTTTAATATTGGCTCTGAATAAAATACTTTGTTATCTGTCCCTTTTTCCGCCTTTACTGACCTTGTTAAAGTATAGTTTTTATTCATATGATTGTATTTTAGAGTAACACTTGCTTCAATTATCGTACCAACTTCAGCATTCTCAATAGCATATTCATTTATTATTTTATCTGGATTTGGTAGGTTAATAATTCCATATAAGCACCAACTAAATGCATTTAATAAAGCTGTCTTACCTGAACCATTTTCTCCGTGAATGACTGTTATATTTTTCGTTGGTGATTTAGAAAAGTGTATTTTTTGTTCTTCATAATATTGTCTAAAGTTCTTTAATAAAATTGAATCTATAATCATTATTCTTTAATCCTTTCTTTAACAATATTAACGATTTCCGCTACAATACTTGTACCTTGTAATGACTTTTTATGTAGCAGTTCTTTTTCCGCTTGAAGTATTTCCTTTAGAATTAATGTATATTCTTCAGGCAAATCTTTCAAAATAGAATGTATTTTTTCTTTTTCTTTTTCCATAAAAAGTCTCCATTCCTAGTTTAATAATCTAATATCCTAATAATTTAATAAGTTATAAGCATTTTTGATTTTGTTTAATTCTTCATGTGCTAGAGGTCCATTAACCGCTAAATCCGCAAATTCTATTACTCGGTTCATCTCTCTTTTCACCAAATTTCGTTCGGTATTAAAAAGACTAGGTTCAATTAATTGAATTTCATCTAGATTCCTAGGTACAACAATAAAGTCATATATATACGAGTACCTTTTACCAGGATACTTTCTTAACACACGACCCCTTCTCTGAATAAATTCTCTAGGATTAGTACTACTAGCAAGAATAAATGCCCTCTGAGTGGCTGGAACATCCACACCTTCATCAAGGCATTTTATTGCCACAAGAGCCTGTAACTCCCCTGATTGAAATCGTTTTAATAACATTTGTCTATCTTGATCATCTTCACGAGATGTGAAAGTGTGTACTCTCATTTCCAGTTGTTCCCCTAAAATACTAACTACAGAATCTATCTGTTTTTCTCCATCAACGCTGCTATCACCACAGTATACGATATTATAATTTGTATCTTTCATATCTACGAATAGTTCTTTTAACCTTACTAATTTATTTCTTGCTCTACTTAAAATTCTTGATCTTTCTATTAATAGAGTTTCAATGTTACTTTCGTTATCTTCATTATCATTTTTTCTATTATAAAGCTTACTAATCTTTCTAGTAACTTCATAATAATAGTCACTTTCATCTTCGTCCAGGTATACAATCTGGGGGTAATAGTAATATTCAGTCAAATATGTACCCACTGCTTTGTCAAGCCCAAATTTATAGACTATTTTATTTCCAAAGTATTTTAACAAAACTGATGTTCCTTCTTCATCGAACCATCGGTTAGGCGTAGCACTTAAAGCCAGTCGATAAGGTATGTTATTTGGTAAGCATTGACGAAGGTTTGCCGCACCAAAATGATGAGCCTCATCTGCAACTATTACAGTATCATCACCTAATTTCTTTATAATTTGTTGCATGTTTTCTGTTGAAAATGTAGCATTAGTAGTTACAACACAAAAATGATTAATTACCTTTGCCTGAAAAGAGGAAACATTATTGTTTAACTCGTTTTCCCATAAACTTCTAGAGTGATAAGCAATAATAGGAGACATATTGAATAGTTTTAAATCTTTTACCCATTGATCAACAAGGTGGGTATACGGGCATACAATTATTACGGCTAACCTCTTTGTCACTTCATATAATTTTGTTATTCCAGTAATAGCAGTTATAGTTTTACCTGTACCAGTAGCCATTTCCAGCAGCCCTTGGCATTCATTTCTAAACCAATTCTGTATTGCCTTCTTTTGGTAATCCCTTACATTAAGTTGATTTGGTAATTCAGGTTCTATTAATTTGTCTGGCATAGATTTAACTCTAGAAGTTTGTACTATAGGTTCAGGGTTTTTATAAGTTGATTGTTTAAATGAAAGGAGCCGTTCTTTTAGTGCAGTTGGAAAGGAAATAATTTCAACATTATGTGTGTCATCATTCCAAAGCTTATTGAAGTTTTCTAATTTTTTATCGACTCGCATTCTTTCACTCTGAATCCATGAACAAAAGACATCAATTGACTCAAAATTGTTATATAACCCACCCTCGGTTTCATTGGATGACCCTGTAAATGCTATTGTATTCCCTTCGAAGTCTTCCATTATCCCTACTTTTTCATGAAATATTCCCTTTAGGACACTGTTCCTTAATACAGCAATCTTAATATCTAATTGGTTATTAGCTATTAACCAAGCTAAATAATTTAACCGGTCAATTGCAAGTTCATCATTAATATTGTTAAGATTTCTTAACAGAGCCTTTTCTATAATATTTTCTCTTGCATCATACCCTTTTGTAATAGCCTCAATATCATCGGAGTTTAGTTGAGGTGAAGCTATTAACTGTAAGTTCCCACCATTACTAATTAGTTCAACAATTCCCTTTGCTGCAATTACAAGTGAATGACTTGAAAAATAACCTACTGCTCTTTTATAGCATTTTGACCGTGAAAGGACAGGTAAGTAGAAATCTTTAATTATACTTCCATCGTAATTATCAGAACGATATTGATATGATATCCTT
>NZ_JBALOP010000012.1:5637-7598 GCF_036962685.1 Bacillus sp. JJ1566
TCATTTAAATCCCCCGATATGGATAGCTCTTTTTTATCATTTTAACATATGTTTACAGAATATTTAGCACGCCTAGACAAAATTTCCTAAAATTTACCTTTTTTCTATAGCAAAAAAACGCTACGAGTAGCGTTCTTATCTATATAAGCTTTTAATCCACTCTATCCAACTTTCGATAGTTCTGGCTCTTCTATATAATGTAGAATCTGATTTCAAGCCAAATAATTGGTCAATATTCTCTTGTATCATCAATTCAACAATAAAATCTCTTGAAATCATACAGTTTTCTATACTTTCTAAGAAGGACCTTTTGAATATATTATGCTTAAAAATTTTTTCCACTATGAATAGCTTTTTGATATTATCATTGGATTGATTAAATATTTCCTTAGTCTCTGTTGTGAGACTAAAGTGAGTTATTCCTGCAATTTCTTTTCTTTTAATTAATCCTAGATACATTCCGAAGTTTAAATAATAGTCAACCTGCCTATCAACAACACTCATTTTAGAAACAATTTCTTTTTTTTTCATATTCCGCGTATTAAGTAAATTCAACAGCGAGTTAAGAATATCATATGAATCTGCTTGGGGGAAAGGAGTATCTATATTCTCAATGTTTGGACAAGTATTAGTTGCTATTTGCAGAATATCTACCATTTTAATGCGATCTGTCAAATTCATCACCAACCAAACTTCATTTATGATTATATAGAGTAGATAATATAGTTCTACTTTTACTATTTCTATAATTCATAATTAAAACTTCTTCTACCTTTCCTCGCTTACTTCCTTGACTATTAATGGATCTATTAGCCTTAACTGGTACGATCTCAAACCCTTCATACAAACTATTAATAAAGTCTGTTGAAGAGTTAGAAACCATAACATAACAACCTCTTGCACTTAATATTGTAACTATGCTTTTTAATCTTTTCTGTTCTCTTCTTCCAAAACCACCTTTGTCATATGCTGTAAAGGTTGCAGTCTCACTTACTGGATCATATGGAGGATCAAAATATACAAAGTCCCCTTTCTTTGCAAGTTTTAGAACACTTTCTGCAAAATCCTGATTTGTTATTGTTATTCCTTTTCTTCTTCCACAATAATAATTTTTCTTCAAATATATTGAGACATCCTTAATTGTTTCCTCAATAATTACATCAGGATTCTTATATTTACCAAAAGGTACATTAAATTGTCCTTTTGAATTTACTCTGTATAGTCCATTATAACCGGTTCTGTTAAGGTAAACAAACCTTCCAGCTCTCACATAATCCTCTCTTTGATTATATGTTTCTTTCCTATCCCAATCTCTAAGTAAATAATAATACTCAGATTCATTATTAAGTGCCCTCTGCTTGTGATTAATTAATTCACTTATAAGTTTTTCCGGTTTATGTTTTATTACCTGATAAAGATTTATTAATTCAGTGTTAACATCATTAATGAATGCTTTTTGGGGCTTTATATGAAAAAAAAGTGCTCCACCACCAAAGAATGGTTCAAAATAAGTGTTTATCCTAGGATTAAATTCCACAGGCAGGTAGTTAGTTATTTCATCAAGTAACTGTCTTTTACCTCCAGCCCATTTTACAACTGGTTTAACTAATAAATCTTTAGACATTTCTTACACTCCTAATTACTCACCCTATATTACTCTTTAATTAATTTAAACATTATGAGCTTACGGATTTATTTATATTTTCTTTTTAACATGACTCTTAAATATTATCGTGATTTTATTATATCATTATATACATGTAGTAAAAATGGAAATTATCCAGTTCGAAAAAAACAAAAAGGTACTACCAATGTACCTTTTGTTTTTATAGACTCCAAATATTAACTGCCAAATCAGCAAACTCTCTCTGCCTTTTATTTATCGAATCAAAATTCCATTCTTCATATGAAATAAGAGCTTTTGTAATCTTAAACTCTGATTCTTTGTAATTGTTTTTCTT
>NZ_JBALOP010000012.1:7638-7899 GCF_036962685.1 Bacillus sp. JJ1566
CTTTGTAATTGTTTTTCTTAATATCAAACATTTTATTCGAAGCTTCTCTATTGAATGTTCCACTTAGTAAAGTAAGATTTCCAATTCTGTTGATAAAATCCTCATATTCCTCTTCAAATTGATCTAAATAAACTATCCAATCTGAATTAGGCTTCTTTGGTAGTATATGTTCAACATGAACCAAGTCATTATTACTAGGTTTAGTTTCTCCAGTACCCATAGAGTTATCTATTTTTTCCAAAATATATCTCTGTACTTTTT